>JBFYWS010000181.1:0-12910 GCA_041310935.1 Desulfobacteraceae bacterium
ACAACGTGGCGATCTCGGCGGAGCTGATCACCCCGATAGCGATGGAGAAGGAGCTGCGGTTTGCGATACGGGAAGGCGGCCGGACAGTGGGTGCCGGTGTGGTCGCCGACGTCATCGCGTAACGACAAAGGAGATATCCCGTGAGAGTTCTGATCACGCTTGCCTGTTCCGAATGCAAGCGTCGTAACTATACGACGACGAAAAACAAGCGCACGACACCGGACAAGCTGGAGTTTTCCAAATATTGCCGGTTCTGCCGCAAGCATACGGTTCACAAAGAGACCAAGTAGACGCCCGCACCCGATGCGGCCCCATCCCCATCGGGTGCGATCTGCAGGCCAGTAGCTCTAACGGTAGAGCATCGGACTCCAAATCCGGGTGTTGGGGGTTCGAATCCCTCCTGGCCTGCCACTTTTGAAGAGGAAGCTCGGTCAGTCGCGGCCGGGGCATCGCTCACCGGCCGCGCTGGCGGCGGGCGTTGATCGGTTCAGGAGACGCATGGGACGCATATTACGTAAAAAGCCAACCAGCCTGAAGAAAAAGAAGCGGCACGAGGACGAGACGTCCGGTGTTGCGTTGGCGTCTGAGGACGGGGCGGCGGGTTCGAAAAGCGGCTCGGCGTCAGGCGCGGACCCGGCCGCGGGGGGCGACCGCAAACCAGCGCTGGTGCCGAAAAAGCCCCAGGCAGTGCCCGGGCCGGCTCCCGCCACCCCGCCGGCGGACAACCTGTACACCCGGGCGGTTCAGTTTTTGCGAGAGGTCAAGATCGAGCTTAAAAAGGTCACGTGGCCGACGCGCAAGCAAACCCTCGGGTCCACTGCGGTGGTGATTGTCCTGGTCATGATCATCTCCGTGTTCCTCGCGTTGGTGGACGTGAGCCTGGGCAACCTGGTCCAGGCTGTCTTTAAATAGGGGGAGGAAAAGCACCCGTGGCGTTGAGATGGTATGTCGTCCATGTTTACTCGGGCTTTGAAAACAAGGTCAAGGCCGCCCTGGAGGAGCGCATCACCGGCTTTCCGCACCCGGAGAAGTTCGGCGGGGTCGTGGTGCCGACGGAAGAGGTGGTCGAACTGGTCAAGGGCAAACGCAAGACCTCTTCGCGCAAGTTTTACCCCGGCTACATTTTAGTCCGCATGGAACTGGATGATGAGACGTGGCACATTGTGAACAACACCGCCAAGGTCACCGGTTTCCTGGGCGGGCGGCAGAAGCCGACCCCGCTGTCGGAGGCGGAGGCGGAGCAGATCATTCACCGCATGGAGGCCGGCAAGCGCCAACCCCAACCGAAATACTTTTTCGAGATCGGGGATGACATTCGGGTGATCGACGGTCCGTTCAATAACTTCAACGGCACGGTGGATGACGTTAACCCCGAGAAGGGCAAAATCAAGGTTCTGGTGAGCATCTTCGGGCGTGCCACCCCCGTGGAGCTGGATTTCGTTCAGGTCCAGAAGCTTTAGGACCCGCGATCCGCCGCCCCACGCGGGCGGCAGCAAGATCGACAGCGATCAGGAGAAAAAGAGACTCATGGCTAAAAAAGTAATGGCATTCGTCAAACTGCAGGTGGAAGCCGGCAAAGCCAACCCGTCGCCGCCCATCGGACCCGCCCTGGGTCAGCACGGCGTCAATATTATGGATTTCTGCAAGGCGTTCAACGCCAAGACCACCAACGACGCCGGCATGATCATTCCCGTGGTGATCACGGTTTATCAGGACCGCTCCTTCACCTTCATCACCAAGACGCCCCCGGCGGCGGTCCTCTTGAAAAAGGCGGCCAAAATTGCCAAGGGCGCCAAGGACCCCAAGCGCGAGAAGGTGGGCAAGATCAGCCGCCAGCAGGTGGAGGAGATCGCTAAGCAGAAGATGGTGGACTTGAACGCTTATGATTTGGACGCGGCCTGCCGCATCATCGAAGGCACGGCCCGCAGCATGGGGATCGAGATCGCCTGAGGTTGAGGGGCCGGGCTTGCCAGCGGGCGAAAGCCCCGGCCATTTCCGCAACCGGCAGGAATTGATAAGGAGAGCGAAGCCAAGATGCCAAAGCGGGGTAAGAAATACAACGAAGTCATGAAGAAAATCACCGGCGATTCCAGCCTCGGGGTTTTCGACGCTGTGAAGGTGGTCGTGGAGTCATCCTACGCCAAGTTCGACGAGACCGTTGACGTCGCCGCCCGTTTGGGGGTCGACCCGCGGCATGCCGACCAGATGGTCCGGGGGTCGGTGGTGCTTCCGAACGGTATCGGCAAAGCGGTGCGGGTGTTGGTCTTCGCCAAGGGCGAGAAGGAGAAGGAGGCCCAGGACGCGGGTGCGGATGTCGTCGGCAACGACGATCTGGTCGAGAAGATCAAGGGCGGCTGGTTCGACTTCGACAAGGTCGTGGCGACACCGGACATGATGGGCGTTGTCGGCAAGATCGGCAAGATTCTGGGCCCGCGCGGCCTCATGCCCAATGCCAAGACCGGTACCGTCACCTTCGACGTGACCAAGGCCGTGACGGAGCTCAAGGCCGGCAAGATCGAGTTCCGGGTTGAAAAAGCCGGGATCGTTCACGTCCCCGTGGGGAAGGTCTCCTTCGGCGTCGAGAAGCTCGTCCAGAACGTGTCGGCGTTCCTGGAGACCATCATCCGCATGAAGCCGGCCTCCAGCAAGGGGACCTATCTGAGGAGCATCGTCGTTTCCAGCACCATGGGCCCCGGCATCAAGATCGACACGCTCATGGTCAAGGATCTGGCAAAGTAAAACGGGCGACGCGCACGTCGCCAACGAATCTGTCAAAGACCGTAGGTACTTAAGGGGTGCAGCGTTTAATCGGCTCTGCCGGCCTACCGAGACAGAGGTGGACTACAGGGGTGACCGACCGGGATCGCGGAAGGGTGTTTCCCGGTAAACCTTAGCCATACCTCCGGTTTTTTTCAGAGATCAGGAGGAGGTGAGAATCCAATTTGAAACTAGAAGACAAACAACAAATCGTTGAGGACCTGACCGAGCGCTTTGCGAAGGCCAACCTGGTGATCCTGACCGATTACAAGGGGCTGAATGTGCCGGCGATGAGCGATCTGCGCCGTAAGCTCAAGCAGGCGGGCGTCGACTACAAAGTGGTCAAGAACACCATGATGGTGAGGGCCTCGGAAAACACGCCCATCGCCGTGCTGCAGAGCCAGTTCCAGGGGCCCAGCGCGGTGGCCATCAGCTACCAGGACCCGGTGGCGCCGGCGAAGATTTTGACGAAGTTCGCCGAGGACAGCAAGCGCCTGCAGATCCGGGCCGGGGTGCTGAACGGAAAGCTGATCGACCTCGCCGGGGTCAAGGCCCTGGCGGCGCTGCCTGCGCGTGAGGTGCTGCTGGCGCAGTTGCTCTCCGTCATGGTGGGGGTGCCGACCTCGTTCGTGAGGGTGCTCTCGGGGGTCCCGCGCAGCCTGCTGAACGTGCTGAATGCCATCAAGGAAAAAAAGGAGCCGGCGGAGCCTCAGGCCGCCGCGTGAGACGATGCGGGGCGAGCGTCTGCCGCCGGATCCGTGGAAACGTTACCAAATCTAAAAAGACGATATCGATCAACTGGAGGAAGAAATGGCTAATGTCACCAAAGAAGATGTGATTCAATTCATTGCCAGCATGTCGGTGCTGGAGCTGTCCGAACTGGTCAAAGAGCTTGAGGAGAAATTCGGCGTGTCGGCCGCGGCCCCCATGGCCATGATGGCCGCCGGCCCCGCGGCTGCGGCGGCCCCGGTCGAGGAGAAGACCGAGTTCGACGTCATCCTGACCGCCCACGGCGAAAAGAAGATCAACGTCATCAAGGAAGTCCGCGCCATCACCAGCCTGGGCCTGAAAGAGGCCAAGGATCTGGTGGAGTCCTGCCCCAAGCCGGTCAAAGAGGGGATTTCGAAGGCGGATGCCGAAAAGTTCAAGGCCCAGCTCGAGAGCGCCGGCGCCACCGTGGAGATCAAGTAGCGAATCAACCGATAACCGTGGTCTGCTGCCGCATTTTTCTGCAGCGTACGCTTTTACCTGATCTCTTCCTGGACGCAGCAGGCCACGGGCGTCATTATCCCTATCCACCGTCTGTCCGTCATTTTTTCAAAGGGTCCCTAACTTCAACCACATGGCGGAGATGCTATGTCCGAGAGACCAATGATCAGCAAGCGTATTCGCAAGAGCTTCGGCAAGATTGACAAGATCGTCGACATCCCCGACCTCATCGGCATGCAGCGCAATTCGTTTGCCCGGTTCCTGCAGATGGACACCCCCCACGAAAAGCGGGAGGAAATCGGTTTGCAGGCCGTGTTCAAGTCCGTGTTCCCGATCAAGGACTTCACCGGCAGCGCCTCCCTCGAGTACGTGTCCTACCGCTTTGGTGAGATCAAACACACGATCGAAGAGTGCATTCATCGCGGGATGACCTACGAGATCCCGGTGCGCATCACCGTCCGGCTGGTCGTCTACGACGTGGATGCCGAATCCGGTGTCTCCAACATCCGCGACATCAAGGAGCAGGAGATCTACTTCGGCACCATCCCGCTGATGACCGCCAAGGGCACCTTCATCATCAACGGCACGGAGCGCGTGGTGGTCAGCCAGCTCCACCGCTCCTCGGGCGTGTTTTTCGATCATGACAAGGGCAAGACCCACTCCAGCGGGAAGATCATCTACAGCGCGCGCATCATTCCCGTGCGGGGTTCCTGGATCGACATGGAGGTGGACCCGAAGGACATCGTCTACATCCGCATCGACCGGCGCCGCAAGTTCCCGGTGACGACGCTGTTCAAGGCCTTCGGCTATTCGGCGGAGGATTTGCTGGCCTATTTCTACCGCCGGGAGAAAGTGATCGTCCAAGGCAAGCGCTACTTCAAGGCGTTCGACGAGGACCTTCTGAAGGGGCAGCGGGCGAGCAAGGACGTCAAGGACACCGAAACCGGCGAGATCCTGGTCAAAAAAGGGCGCCAGTACAACGCGCGCGCGCTCAAGCGCCTCAAGGCCCTCGGCACGGACATGATTCCGATCAACGCGGAGGAGATCTACGGGCGCGCCTTCGCGTTCACGATCAAGAACCCCCAGGGCGGGGAGCCGGTCGCCCGGGCCAATGACGCCGTGGACGAAGACAGCCTCAACAAGCTGGCGGAGGCCGGGGTCAACGATTTCGAGATCCTGTTCATCGACGTGCTGTCGAGCAGCGACTCGATCCGCAAGACCCTGATCCTGGACAAGGTGGAGAGCAAGGAAGAGGCGCTCATCGACATCTACCGCCGGCTGCGGCCCGGCAACCCGGCCACCCCCGAAGTCGCCCAGGAGTTCATCGACAACCTCTTCTTCAAGAGCAACTACTACGACCTGTCCGGAGTGGGGCGGCTCAAGATCAACCAGCGGCTCGGGGTCAGCAGCGCCGTTGATCTCGGCATCCTGCGCAAGGAGGACATCCTGCTGACGGCCAAGTCCCTGATCGAGCTGCGCGACACCCAGGGCGTCGTGGACGACATCGACCACCTCGGCAACCGCCGGGTGCGGGCCGTCGGCGAGCTGCTCGAGAACCAGTACCGGATCGGGCTGGTGCGCATGGAGCGGGCGATCAAGGAGCGCATGAGCCTGCAGGAGGTCGACGCCCTGATGCCCCACGACCTGGTCAACCCCAAGCCGGTCTCGGCCGTGGTGAAAGAATTCTTCGGAACGAGCCAGCTGTCCCAGTTCATGGACCAGACCAACCCGCTCTCCGAGACCACCCACAAGCGGCGTCTGAGCGCCCTGGGGCCCGGGGGGCTAACGCGCGAACGGGCCGGGTTCGAAGTGCGGGACGTGCACCCCTCCCACTACGGCCGCATCTGTCCGATCGAAACACCGGAAGGGCCCAACATCGGCCTGATCGTGTCGCTGTCGACCTATGCGCGGGTGAACGACTACGGGTTTATCGAAACCCCCTACCGGGTGGTGGCGAACGGCCGGGTGTCGGAGGACGTCCGGTTCCTGGACGCCTTCGAGGAAAAATCATTGCCGATTGCCCAGGCCAATGCGCCGGTGAACGAAAAGAGCCAGTTTGCCAATCCGCTGGTCACCTCGCGGGTGGCCGGTGAGTTCATGATGGTCGAGCGGGCGGAGATCGAACTCATGGACATTTCCCCCAACCAGCTGGTGAGTGTCTCGGCCTCCCTGATCCCCTTCCTGGAAAACGACGACGCGAACCGCGCCCTCATGGGCTCGAATATGCAGCGCCAGGCGGTCCCCCTCCTGACCAACGAGGCGCCCCTGGTGGGCACCGGGATCGAGGGGGTGGTGGCCAAGGACTCCGGGGTCACCATCGTCGCCCCGCGGGCCGCCGAGGTGGTGGACGTGGACGCCGCGCGCATCGTGCTCAAGCACGACCCGACGGGCGAGCCGAACGAGAAGAACGTGACCATTTTCAACCTGTCGAAGTTTGTGCGGTCCAACCAGAACACCTGTTTCAACCACCGGCCGATCGTGCAGATGGGCCAACGGGTGTCCGCCGGCGAGATCATTGCCGACGGGCCGGCGACCGACCAGGGCGAGCTCGCCCTGGGCAAAAATGTGACCGTGGCCTTCATGCCGTGGGGTGGGTACAACTTCGAGGACTCCATCCTGGTGAGCGAGCGCCTGGTCCGGGACGGCATCTACACCTCGGTGCACATCGAGGAGTTCGAGGTGGTGGCCCGCGACACCAAGCTCGGCAAGGAAGAGATTACCCGCGACATCCCCAACGTCGGTGACGAGGCGCTCAAGAACCTCGACGACAGCGGCATCATTCGCCTGGGGGCCGAGGTGAAGCCGAGCGACATCCTGGTCGGCAAGATCACCCCCAAGGGAGAGAGTCAGCTGTCGCCCGAAGAGAAGCTCCTGCGGGCCATCTTCGGCGAGAAGGCCGGCGACGTCAAGGACACCTCGCTGCGGGTGCCCCCGGGCATCCAGGGCATCGTCATCGACGCCAAGGTTTTCTCGCGGCGGGGAGTCGAGAAGGACGACCGCACGCGGGTGATCGAGGACGAGGAAATTGCCGGCTTCGAAAAAGACCGGGACGACGAGCTGGCGGTGATCGAGAACGTGGTGCGCTCCCAGTTGGTCCAGCTGCTGAGCGGGCAGAAAGTGTCCGCTCCGATCAAGAAGGGCAAGAAGGTCCTGGTCGAAAGCGGTGTCAAGCTCGACGCCAAGACCCTCGCGACTGTCCCCATCGCCCAGCTCGAAAGCATTGTGCTCAAGGACCCGCAGACGACCCAGCAGGTCCACGAGATTCTGGAACACTACCGCGACCAGCGCGAGCTCTGCCGCCTGGCCTTCGAACATCAGGCGAGTCGCTTCGAGCGCGGCGATGAGCTGCCGCCGGGCGTCATCAAGATGGTCAAGGTCTACGTGGCCATGAAGCGCAAACTCTCCGTGGGCGACAAGATGGCCGGCCGGCACGGCAACAAGGGCGTCGTGTCTCGGATCCTGCCGGTCGAGGACCTGCCCTACTTCGAGGACGGAACCTGTGTCGACATGGTGCTGAACCCGCTCGGCGTCCCCTCGCGCATGAACGTCGGTCAGATCCTCGAGATCCACCTGGGCCTGGCGGCCAAGGGGCTGGGTGAGCAGATCAATCAGCTGCTCGCGGATCAGAAGACCAAGGTGCTGCGGGATAAGATGCGCAAGATCTTTTCCGCCACCACGGAGAAGAAGGTCATCGGCAGCCTGGACGACGACCAGCTGTTCCATTTCGCCCGCTACTACAAGAACGGGGTGCACGTGGCCACCCCCGTGTTCGACGGCGCCAAGGAGGAGGAGATCAAGACCCTCCTGGAGGAGTCCGGCCACGACCGCTCCGGCCAGATGAGGCTCTACGACGGCCGCACCGGCGAGCCGTTCGCCGAACTGGTCACGGTCGGCACCATGTACATGATGAAACTGCACCACTTGGTGGACGACAAGATTCACGCCCGCTCCATCGGGCCCTATTCGCTGGTCACCCAGCAACCGTTAGGCGGCAAGGCCCAGTTCGGCGGCCAGCGCCTGGGCGAGATGGAAGTGTGGGCCATGGAAGCCTACGGGGCCGCGTATTCGTTGCAGGAGTTCCTGACCGTCAAGTCCGACGACATGGCCGGGCGCACGCGCATGTACGAAAAGATCGTGAAGGGCCAGAACGTTCTGGAGCCCGGCATTCCGGAGTCCTTCCGAGTCATGACCAAGGAACTGCAATCCCTGGGACTGGACATCAACCTCCTGGAGGATGTCGACCAGCCCCAGATCACGGAATAATCAGCCGAGTGGCGGATTGCGCCGGGTGAAGACGAACGCCTCAACACAGGGATGAGCCGATGGACACACTGTACGATTTCTTTTCCAAACCGATCGATCCGAAGAAATACAAGGCGATCCGGGTCGCGCTGGCATCGCCGGAGCAGATCCGCAAATGGTCCCACGGGGAGATCAAGAAGCCCGAGACCATCAACTACCGCACCTTCAAGCCGGAACGCGACGGCCTGTTCTGCGCCAAGATCTTCGGGCCGACCAAGGACTACGAGTGCAACTGCGGCAAGTACAAGCGCATGAAGCACCGCGGCGTCATCTGCGAAAAGTGCGGGGTGGAGGTCATCCAGTCCAAGGTGCGGCGGGAGCGCATGGCCCACATCGAGCTTGCCACCCCCGTCTCGCACATCTGGTTCTTGAAGAGCCTGCCGAGCAAGATCGGCAACCTCCTGGACCTGACCCTGAAGAACATGGAGAAGGTCCTGTATTTCGACAGCTACATCGTGCTCGACCCCAAGGACACCCCGCTCGTGCGCGGGCAGATGCTCTCGGACGAGAAGTACATGGAGGCCATCGAGACCTACGGCACCAAATTCGTCGCCGGGATCGGCGCCGAGGCGGTCCAGGTGATGCTCGAGGCGATCGAGCTTGAGACGCTCTACAACGAGCTGCGGATCGAGATCCACGATACGGGCTCGCTCGCCAAGCGGCAGAAACTGGCCAAGCGCCTGAAGATCGTGGATGCGTTTCGGCGCTCCGGGGTCGACCCCGCGTGGATGGTCATGGACGTCATCCCGGTCCTGCCGCCCGACCTGCGGCCCCTGGTCCCGCTGGAGGGCGGGCGGTTCGCCACCTCCGACCTGAACGATCTCTACCGGCGCGTGATCAACCGCAACAACCGGCTCAAGCGCCTGATCGAGCTCAAGGCGCCGGACATCATCGTGCGCAACGAGAAGCGGATGCTGCAGGAGTCGGTGGATGTTCTCTTCGACAACGGCCGGCACGGCCGGGTCATCACCGGCACCAACAAGCGGCCGCTCAAGTCCCTGAGCGATACCTTGAAGGGCAAGCAGGGCCGTTTCCGCCAGAATCTGTTGGGCAAGCGGGTGGACTACTCCGGCCGCACCGTGATCACGGTCGGGCCGGACCTGCGGCTGCACCAGTGCGGGCTGCCCAAGCAGATGGCCCTCGAGCTGTTCAAACCGTTCGTGTACTACCGGCTCGAACAGAAGGGCATGGTCTCCACCGTGAAGAGTGCCAAAAAGATGGTGGAGCGCGAGGTTCCCGAGGTCTGGGACACGCTGGATGAAGTCGTGAAGGAGTACCCGGTCATGCTGAACCGGGCGCCCACGCTGCACCGGCTGGGCATCCAGGCCTTCGAACCGATCCTGATCGAGGGCAAGGCGATCCAGCTGCACCCCTTGGTCTGCACCGCCTTCAACGCCGACTTCGACGGCGACCAGATGGCCGTCCACATCCCGCTGTCGGTGGAGGCTCAGATCGAGGCGCGCGTGCTGATGCTCTCCTCCAACAACATCCTGTCGCCGGCAAACGGCAGCCCGATCATCGTCCCCAGCCAGGACATCGTGCTGGGCACCTACTATATGACCCGCGGCATTGCCGGCCGCCGCGGAGAAGGCAAGATCTTCGCCAACACCGAGGAAGTGCGTTCGGCCTACGACGCCGGTACCGTGGAACTGCACACGAAGATCGTCGTGCGCATGCAGGGCAAGCGCTACGACACCACGGTGGGCCGGGTGCTTCTGTGGGACGTCATTCCCAAGGTGGACATCCTCGAGCTGCGCCACCTGATGGTGCCGACCGAGGCGGAGGCGCAGGTGGCCCAGGACGGCTTGCGGGAGGGCCGCGCGTTTGTCGACCTGGTGCGCAAGATGTCCCAGAGCCCCGACCGGAGTGCCGACGGCAATATCGGGACCCTCACGTACAACGAGTTCAAGAGCGTCTTCAACTGCGATGAATCCGACGTCGACCGGATCTACGCGCTCAAGGCCGGCGACTTCAGCCCGATCATTCACGCCGACAAGGGCTATCACCTCTTCGAGGTCGTCCACAATCTGCCGGCGGTGGCGTTCGACACCGTCAACACGGTGATGGACAAGAAGGCCCTGCGCCAGCTGGTGGACTACGTCTACCGCAACCTCGGCGCCAAGGCGACCGTCATCCTCTCGGACCGGCTGAAGGACATCGGCTTCCGCTACTCGACCCGCGGCGGGCTGTCCATCTGCATCGACGACATGATCATCCCGGACAGCAAGCGGGACATCCTGAAGAAGGCGGACAACCAGGTCACCGAGATCGGCCGGCAGTATACCGAGGGGTTGATCACCCAGGGTGAGAAATACAACAAAGTCGTGGACATCTGGGCCAAGGCCACCGACGACGTCGCCAACGCGATGATGGACGTCATGAAGATGGCGCCGGTGCTCAAGCCGAACGGCGCCCCGCTCCTCGATGCCAAGGGCAAACCCGTCATGGAGGAAAGCTTCAACCCGATTTACATGATGGCCGACTCGGGCGCGCGCGGCAGCAAGGACCAGATGCGTCAGCTCGCCGGCATGCGGGGCCTGATGGCCAAGCCCTCCGGCGAAATCATCGAAACCCCCATCAGCGCCAACTTCCGCGAAGGGCTGTCGGTGCTGCAATACTTCATCTCCACCCACGGCGCCCGCAAGGGTCTGGCCGACACCGCCCTGAAAACCGCCAACTCCGGCTACCTGACGCGGCGGCTGGCGGACGTCTCCCAGGACGCCGTGATCACCGAGCACGACTGCGGCACCCTGCAGGGGGTCGAGCTGGAGCCCTTGGTCGAAGGCGGCGAAATCATCCAGGTACTGGGCGAGCGTATTCTGGGACGCACGGCGATCGAGGACATCATCGACCCCTTTACCGAGGAGGTGATCGCCAAGGCCGGCGACGAGATCGACGAGCGCATTGTCGACAGAATCGAGGGCGCCGGCCTGACCTCGGTGCGGATCCGTTCGGTCTTGACCTGCCGGACCCGGAAAGGGGTCTGCGCCAAATGTTACGGCCGCGACCTCGCGCACGGGCGACTCGTGGAGGCCGGCCAGGCCATCGGCATTTTGGCGGCCCAGTCCATCGGCGAGCCCGGCACCCAGCTCACCATGCGCACCTTCCACATCGGCGGCACCGCCAGCCGGCGCGTCGAGCAGGTCGACATCCGGGCCCGCGTGGAGGGCAACGTCAAGTTCGTCGAGCTGAGCGTGGCCAAAAACTCCGAGGGCGCCTACGTGGCCATGAACCGGCGCGGCGGCAAACTGCTCATCATGAGCGACACCGGCCGCGAGCTCGATAGTTTTCCGGTGATCTACGGCGCACACCTGAACGTCAAGGCCGGCCAGAAGGTCAAGGCCGGCGAGCAGCTGGCGACCTGGGACCCGTTCACCACCCCGATCATCAGCGAGGTGGACGGCGCGGTCAAGTTCGGAGATATCGCGCCCGGCCGCACCATGCAGGAAAAGGTCGACCCGGTCACCGGCAAGTCCAGCCAGATGATCATCGAGTCCAAGAACACCGAGGAACGGCCGCGCATCTCGATTAAGGACAAGGATGGTAAAACCGCCAAGCTGCCGGGCTCCTCCGGGTTTGCGCGCTACATCCTGCCGATCAACGCGATTCTCCTGGTGGAGGAAGGCGATCCGGTCAAGGCCGGCGACCTCGTGGCCAAGTTGCCGCGGGCCACCACCAAGACCAAGGACATCACCGGCGGTCTGCCGCGGGTGGCCGAGCTCTTCGAGGTGCGCAAGCCCAAGGAGGTGGCCGTGCTGAGCGAAATCGACGGCTACGTGGCGATCTCCAAGAGCACCAAGAAGGGCAAGCAGAAGGTGACCATCACGCCGGTGGACGTCGGGGACAAGAAGGAGTACCTGATTCCACGGGGCAAGCACATCAACGTCTACGAGGGCGACTACGTGCGCTCCGGCGAGGCGCTGATCGGCGGCTCCGCCATCCCCCAGGATATCCTCAAGATCAAGGGCGAAGTGGCGCTGGCCAAATATTTGGTGGATGAGGTGCAGGAGGTCTACCGCCTGCAGGGGGTGCGGATCAACGACAAGCACATCGAAGTCATCGTGCGGCAGATGATGCGCCGCGTCAAGGTGATGGACGTGGGCGACACGGAGTTCATTGTCGAGGAGCAGGTCGACCGGATCCGGTTCGAAAACACCAATCTGGCGGTCGTCGCCAAGGGCGGCAAACCGGCCGTGGGCGAGCCGCTGATCCTGGGCATCACCAAGGCCTCGCTCAGCACCGACAGCTGGGTGTCCGCCGCCTCGTTCCAGGAGACCACCAAGGTGCTGACAGACGCCAGCATCCGGGGCGAGATCGACCACTTGCGGGGTCTCAAAGAAAACGTCATCATGGGCCGGCTCATCCCGGCCGGGACCGGCATGTCCACCTTCGCGGATATCGAGGTGGAGGTCGTTTAATCAGAACGCTTGAGCCGGTCAGCCCGCACGCACTCCCAGCGGTCATCCGGCCCGAAAAACAGCCGAGCGGGATGTGCCGCCGGTCCGCGATGGGCGCCGCCGGATGGAAAATGGGCGTAATCGTTTGAAGAAAATGCTTGACAATAACCAAATTACTATATAAAAATGCCCGATTTTGTAAGATCGATTATTAGCCGCTGACGAGGAAACCATGCCGACGATCA
>JBFYWS010000239.1:0-3266 GCA_041310935.1 Desulfobacteraceae bacterium
CCGGCATCCGATGCTCGACCAGCTCTCGCAGCTGTGGCGGAACAGGACCGCCGTGGCGGGGCTCGTCGTCATCACCCTCTTTGTCCTTTGCGCCATTTTCGCGCCGGCCCTCAGCCCGCACAACCCGATCGAAGTCGCCCTCTACGACCAGCTCAAGCCGCCGGCCTGGGGCGAGGGCGGCTCCGCGAAGAACCTCCTCGGCACCGACGACCTCGGCCGCGACATTCTCTCGCGCATCATCTACGGCGCCCGGGTGTCGATGCTGGTGGCGCTGGTGAGCGTGGGGCTGGCCTTCTGCTGCGGGACGATCATCGGCAGCCTCTCCGGCTACTACAAGGGCCGGCTCGACGACATCGTCATGCGCGGGATCGACATCATCCTGTCGTTCCCCTACATCCTGCTTGCCATCGTGGTCGTGGCCTACTTAGGGCCGAGCCTGCAGAACGCCATGCTCGCCATCGCCATCACCTATGTACCGCGCTTCGCGCGCATCGTGCGCGCGAGCGTCCTGGAAGAGAGCGAAAAGGACTACGTCACGGCCGCCCGGGCCATCGGCGCCCGGGACCTGCGGATCATTTTTGTCGCGATCCTGCCGAACTGCATGGGCCCGCTGATCGTGCAGACCACCCTGAGCTTCGCCTCGGCCATTCTGGACGCCGCGGCCCTGAGTTTCCTGGGGCTGGGGGCCCAGCCGCCGACGCCCGAGTGGGGAGCCGACATCGCCCACAGCCGCGCCCTGATCCTGCGGGCCTCCTGGGTCATGACCTTCCCGGGGCTTGCCATCCTCGGTGCCGTGCTCGGCTTCAACCTCCTGGGCGACGGCCTGCGGGACGCCCTGGACCCGCGGCTGAGGGATTGACGCCATGGCGGCCGAAACCCTCCTGGACATCCGCAATCTCCAGACCCACTTCCAGGTGCGCGGCCATACGGCCAAAGCGGTGGACGACGTGAGCCTGTCGATCCCCGCCGGCCAGACCCTCGGGCTGGTGGGCGAGTCCGGCTGCGGCAAGAGTGTGACCGCCCACTCCATCATCCGCCTCATCCCGGAGCCGCCCGGAAAAATCGTGGGCGGGCAGGTTCTCTTCGAGGGGCAGGACCTTCTCACGCTCTCGGAAGCCCGGATGCGCCGCATCCGCGGCAATCGCATCTCCATGATCTTCCAGGAGCCCATGACCTCCCTCAACCCCACCTTCCCGGTCGGCGACCAGGTGGGGGAGGTCCTGCGGCTGCACGACAAGCTCTCGCGCAAGGCGGCCGCGGAGCGCGTGGTGGACGTGTTCAAACTGGTGGGCATCCCGGCGCCGGAAAAGCGGCTGTTCGACTACCCGCACCAGATGAGCGGCGGCATGCGCCAGCGGGTGATGATCGCCATGGCGCTCGCCTGCAACCCGAAGCTGATGATCGCCGATGAGCCCACGACCGCGCTCGACGTCACCATCCAGGCCCAGATCCTGGATCTCATGAACAAGCTCAAGGCCGAGACCGGGGCCGCGATCCTCTTCATCACCCACGACCTTGGCGTGATCGCCGAAATGGCCCAGCACGTGGCGGTCATGTACGCCGGCCGGGTCATGGAGGTCGCCGACGCCCGCAGCCTGTTTGCCGACCCCCGCAACCCGTATACGGTGGGGCTGCTGGGATCGATCCCGGTGCTGGGCCGGGACGCACCAGGCAGTCGGTTGCGGACCATCCCCGGGGTGGTGCCCTCCCTGCTGCGCCTGCCGGAGGGCTGCCTCTTCAGTGATCGCTGCCCGGAGGTGTTCGACGACTGCCGGAAGGTCGCACCCGCAATGGTCGCGGTCGGTGACAACCACCGCGTGAGGTGTCTGAAGTATGCCTGACACGAGCGCACATGCGCAGCCGCTGCTCGAGGCCCGCACCATCGTCAAGCACTTCCCGATCCGGGGCGGAGTGTTCATGAAGCAGACCGCCGCGGTCAAGGCCGTGGACGGGGTCAGCCTGACGATCCGCGGGGGCGAAACCCTCGGCCTGGTGGGGGAATCCGGCTGCGGCAAGACCACCTTCGGCCGGGTCATCCTGCGCCTGGAGGAGCCGACCTCCGGTGATGTCCTTTTTCAGGGCCGGAGCATCCTGGGTTATTCCAAGCACGACATGCAGGCCCTGCGACGGGAGATGCAGATCATCTTCCAGGACCCCTTCTCCTCCCTGAACCCCCGCAAAACCGTCAGCCACATCGTCGGCGAGCCGCTGTTGGTCCACGGGGTGAAGAGCCGCCTGGAACGGGAAGCGCGGGTGCTGGAACTGCTGGAGGTGGTGGGGCTGCGCCGGGAGCACATGCGGCGCTACCCGCACCAGTTCTCCGGCGGACAGCGCCAGCGCATCGGGGTGGCCCGGGCGCTCGCCCTCAAGCCCAAGCTGATCGTCTGCGACGAGGCGGTCTCGGCCCTGGATGTCTCGATCCAGGCACAGGTGATCAACCTGCTCAAGGACCTCCAGGGCGAGTTCGGCCTGACCTATCTCTTCATCTCCCACGACCTGAGTGTCGTCGAGCACGTGAGCGACCGTGTAGCGGTCATGTACCTGGGAAAAATCGTCGAAATCGCCCCCAGCCGTGACCTCTACCGCGCACCGCTCCACCCCTATTCCCAGGCCCTGCTCTCGGCCGTACCGGTGCCCGACCCGTCCCTGCAGCGCGCAGGCCGCATCATCCTCAAGGGCGATGTCCCCAGCCCCATCGACCCGCCACCCGGCTGCCGCTTCCACCCCCGCTGCCACTTCGCCGAGGGCGTGTGCGCCGAGCGCGAACCGGAGCTAACCGAAATCCATGACCAGCACTGGGCGGCGTGCCACTTTGCCGGCCAGGTAGGCCGGCCCTAACGGCTTCAGCCCATCACCCGTTTGGCAGATGCAAGATTCACCGCCCGCTTCGCTGGAGGCGCAAAGAACGCCGAGGACGTCTTCTTGTTGACCCGCCGTGAGAGGCGACGGTTCAAAAAAACTGCTCGCTCTGCGGGCCGCCCAAACCTTCTTCAAAAAGCGGTGAGGTGCTTTTCCGTTGCCGGCCTCTCACCAGCAACGGAAAAATCATAACCTCCGCGTCCTCTGCGCCTTTGCGGTGAGACCCTCACATGTCTAAACGGTTGTGACCGGATAACTGCAAAGCCGGCTCAAACTTGCTCTATTCGTCCACCCGCTCCGGCAGCCGCACCAGCAACACCGGCACCTTGCTGCGGCGCAGCACGCTGCGGCTGACGCTGCCGATGATGGCCTCTTCCAGCCGGCCCCGCGAGTGATAGCCCATGACG
>JBFYWS010000242.1:0-2583 GCA_041310935.1 Desulfobacteraceae bacterium
AGGACATCTGGCCGGTGGACCGCGAGAAAGAGGCCGTCCGGGTCTACGGGACCACCGACCCCTCTCATCCCGGCACGGACTATCTCTTGAACCGGACCGGCGCCTGCTACATCGGCGGCAAACTCGAAGTGCTGTGCCTGCCGCTGCACTTTGATTTCCGGAAAATCCGGCAGTCGCCCGCAGAGATCGGCGCCGCGGGGCGCAAGCTGGGCTGGAAGCGCATGGTGGGGTTCATCACGGAGAACCCGATCCACCGCCCCCAGTTCGAAATGACCGTCCAGGCCATGCGGCAGGCGCGGGCCAGTCTGCTGATCCTGCCGGTCGCGGGCATGACCAAGCCGGGGGATTTCGACCACTACACCCGGGTGCGCTGCTACCGCAACGTCGTTCGGCACTACCCCCCCGAGTCCTACCTGCTGAACCTCCTGCCGCTCTCCATGCGCATGTCCGGCCCACGGGAGGCCCTGCTGCACGCCATCGTCTGCCGCAACTACGGCTGCACCCACTTCATTGCCGGCCGCGACCACGCCGGCCCCGGGTGTGACCCGAGCGGCAAGCCCTACTACGGCAGCGATGATGCCTGCCGGTCTGTCGAGGAGCACGGCGAGGAGATCGGCATCGCCATCATTCCCTTCCCCGAAATGGTCTACCTGCCGTTCGAGGACGAGTACCGCAGCGCCGATCAGGTGCCCCCGGGGACCCAGAGCATCTCCCTTTCCGGAACCGATATCCGCCGGCGGGTGCGCGAGGGCCGCCGGATCCCGGAGTGGGCCACCTTTCCCGAGGTGATCGAGGAGCTCCAAAAGGCCTACCCCCCGCCGGATCGGCAGGGGTTCAGCATTTTCTTTACCGGACTGTCCGGAGCCGGCAAATCCACCATCGCCCGCATCCTCTATTCAAAGTTCCTGGAGCGCGGCGACCGGCCGGTAACGCTGCTGGACGGCGACATCGTCCGGCACAATTTGTCGAGCGAGCTCACCTTCTCCAAGGAGCACCGGGACATCAACGTGCGCCGCATCGGGTTCGTGGCCTCCGAGATCACCAAGAACCGCGGCATCGCCATCTGCGCGCCCATTGCCCCCTATGACAAGACCCGGGCCGAGATCCGCCGGACCATCGAGGCCTATGGCGGCTTCATCGAGGTCTTCGTGGCCACCCCGCTCGGGGTTTGCGAACAGCGTGACCGCAAGGGCATGTACGCCAAGGCGCGGGCCGGGCTCGTCAAGGGGTTCACCGGCATCGACGACCCCTACGAGGAGCCCGTGTCCCCCGAGGTGCGCATCGACACCACGAACATGACCCCGGACGAGGCCGCCCAGGAGATCCTGCTGTATCTGGGGCAGAAAGGTTTTATATAGAGACTGCCTAAAATGACTACATTGCCTAAAATGCCTATAGTTAAAAGAAAATTAAGATTAGGCCGATATTGTTGGGAACGGGGGACCTCGGAGCACGTTGCACGGCGCAAAGAAGCCCATCTGACGTTGCCCCCGCACGTGGCGGCCGACGCACTGAATACGCAGCCCAATTTTAGGCACTTTAGGCATTTTAGCGCATTATAGGCATTTCCCTATGAACATCCTCGTCACAGGCGGCGCCGGCTATATCGGCGCCCACTGCTGCAAGGAACTCGCGGCGCGGGGCTTCCGCCCGGTGGTCTTTGACAGCCTCGTCAAGGGCCACCGGGAAAACCTACGCTGGGGCGAGTTTTACCAGGGCAGCACCGGCAACGCTGGGGACCTGGCCGACTGCCTGGCGCGCTTTCGGATCGATGCCGTCATGCATTTTGCCGCCTTTATCGAGGTGGGGGAATCCGTGGCCGACCCGGCGGCGTATTACCTGAACAATGTGGCCGGCTCGCTCCAGCTGATGCAGGCCATGGTGAAAGGCAACATCCGGCAGCTGGTGTTCTCGTCGTCGGCGGCGGTTTACGGCAGCCCACTGCAGGTGCCGATCGACGAAGAACACCCCCGGGCGCCGCTCAGCCCATACGGCTGGAGCAAACAGATGGTGGAGACCATGCTGACCGATTTCGGCACAGCATGTGGGCTGCGCTCGATGGCGCTGCGGTATTTCAACGCCGCCGGTGCGGCCGCCTCCGGCGAAATCGGGGAGCAGCACACTCCCGAAAGCCATCTCATCCCGCGGATTCTGGATGCGGCCTTGGTTGGGAGTCCGATTGCGGTGTACGGCACGGATTACCCGACACCCGACGGGACCTGCATCCGGGATTACATCCACGTCACGGACCTGGCCCGCGCCCACGTGCTGGCCCTCGAACATTTGCTGAACGGCCGCCCGGGCGGCGCCTTCAACCTGGGCCAGGGGCAGGGGGCTTCCGTGATGGAGGTCATCCGGAAAGCCGCTGAGATCACCGGCCGGCCGATCGCCGTCGAAACCGCCGCCCGCCGGACGGGTGACGCACCCGTGCTGGTTGCCTCCAATGCGAAGGCCGGGCGGGAGCTTGGCTGGGTGCCGGAGCACAGCAGCCTGGAGAACATCATCGCCACCGCCTGGAAATGGCACCGAAAAATGAGAGGAAAGGGATAAGGTTCAAGGTGCAGGGCACAAGGTGCACGGTGA
>JBFYWS010000255.1:0-6954 GCA_041310935.1 Desulfobacteraceae bacterium
CGGTGCCGGCGCGGGCGTAGGGGGAGAGATCCGCCGTCTCGCCGCCTTCCAGGTCATGAATGGCCTTGCGGCCGGCAAGGTCCAGGGTGGAGCGCGAGGTGGAGAAGTTGATGAACTCGCAGGGGTAGATCAGCACCGGGCAGGCCGGCCGCATGTGGACCTCCCGGGCGCCGTAGTCGAACAGGACTTGGATGGTGTCCTGGAGTTGGGTGCCGCGGACGATGGAGTCCTCGCAGAAAAGCAACCGCTTGCCGTCGATCAGCTTGCGGATCGGGATCAGCTTCATCCGTGCGACCAGGTCGCGCATCTGCTGGTTCTGTGGCATGAAGCTGCGGGGCCAGGTGGGCGTGTACTTCACGAACGGGCGTCGGTAGGGAATGTGACGCGCGGTGGCGTAGCCGATGGCATGCCCGATGCCCGAGTCCGGTATCCCGGCTACGGTGTCGATGGCCATGTCGTCGCGGCGGGCGAGGGCGGCGCCGCAGTTGTTGCGGGCGTCTTCCACGTTGATGCCCTCGTACTCGGAGGCGGGGTAGCCGTAGTACACCCAGAGAAAGGCGCAGACCTGCATGCGCGGGCCCGGCGGCACCCGGGTTTCAACGCCCTCGGCGGTCATGCGGACGATTTCGCCGGGGCCGAGAAAGCGCTCGGTTTCGATTCCGAGGTTGGGAAAGGCGCAGGTCTCCGAGCTGACCGCCTGGGCGCCGTTGCGCCGGCCGATGGCGAGCGGCGTGCGGCCCAGGCGGTCCCGCGCCGCGTAAATCCCTTTCTCGGTCAGCACCAGCAGCGAGCAGGACCCCTGGACGGCCTCCTGGGCATAGCGGATGCCGTCCTCGAAATTCTCCTGCTCGCAGATGAGGGCCGCCATCACCTCGGTCGGGTTGATGGAACCGCCGGTGGTGTCGGAAAAATAGCGCCGCCGGTCGAAGGCGCGCTGCACCAGGGTGTCGATGTTGTTGATCTTGCCCACGGTGACGACGCCGAACGTGCCGAGATGGGAGCCCATGAAGAGCGGTTGCGGGTCGGTGTCGCTGATGACCCCGATGCCGTTGTTCCCGTGGAAGCCGGCCAGATCGGACTCAAACTTCGTGCGGAAATAGCTGTTCTCGATGTTGTGGATGGAGCGCTCGATGCCTTTGGAGTTGCGCACCGCCAGCCCTCCGTAGCGTGTGCCGAGGTGCGAGTGGTAGTCCGTGCCGTAGAACAGGTCGGAGACACAGTCCTCTTTCGATGCAATGCCGAAAATACCGCCCATGGAGTCTCCTGATTGTGGAAGGGTTCAAGGGGTCGAGGGGCCCAGGGTTCAAAAGTCAGAGGCCGCAAGCCGGCTGCTGAAAAAAGCCGCACCCACTATGCCGTTCGTTTATAGCCGCCAGCCTCCGTCACCCGGAATTTCTCAGAACACCCAATACGTAAGTTGAGCTATGCCTCCGATCCAACAGGAGCCGGGCAGGGGGGGGATGCCCTGCGCCCTGCACCTCTGTTTCATCGGATATCCGCATGATACTGCTGGAGGGAGCGGACCTTGGGGTCTCCCTCCCGGCGGGCCGCGATCCCCTTGGCGGCCGCGATGGCCGCCGTCGTCGTCGTGATGTAAGGGATCTTGTGCTTGATGGCTGCCCGGCGAATATCCGAGCTGTCGGCCGAGCCCTTGCGGCCGCTGGGTGTGTTCACCAGCAGTTGGACCTGGCCGTTCTTCATGAGGTCCACCAGGCTGGGCAGGCCCACCCCGAGCTTGGAAACGGAAATCGTGTCGATCCCTTTTTCTTTCAGAAATGTGTGGGTGCCCTCGGTGGCCATGATGCGGAAGCCCATCTCGCGGAAGCGCCGGGCGGGTTCGATGGCGGCGTTCTTGTCGCGGTCGGCAATGGTGAACAGCACGGTGCCCGCGAGCGGCAGGGTCGTCTGGGTGGCTTCCTGGGCTTTGAAAAAGGCCCGGCCGAAGGAGTAGGACAGGCCCAGGACTTCGCCGGTGGAACGCATCTCAGGGCCGAGGAGGGGGTCCACCTCGGGGAACATGTTGAACGGGAAGACCGACTCCTTGACCCCGTAGTGGGGGATCCGGCGATCCTGCAGTCCCAGGTCGGCGACGCTTTTGCCCAGGATCACCTGAGTCGCCAGCCGGGCCATGGAGAGCCCGCAGACCTTGGAGACGATCGGCACGGTGCGCGAGGCGCGCGGGTTGGCCTCCAGCACGTAGACGGTGTTTTCGTAGATGGCGTACTGCATGTTCATCAGACCCACCACCTTCAGCTCGGTTGCGATGCGGCGGGTGTACTCCCGGATGGTGTCGATGTGCTTGGGGGCGAGACTGATCGGCGGGATGACGCAGGCCGAGTCCCCGGAGTGGATGCCGGCAAGCTCGATGTGCTCCATCACGGCCGGTACGAAGGCGTCGCGGCCGTCGGCGATGGCGTCGGCCTCGGCTTCGATGGCGTTGTCCAGGAACTTGTCGATCAACACCGGCCGCTCGGGCGAGAGCTCCACCGCGGCGTTCAGGTAGCGTTCGAGCATGCCGTCGTCATGCACGACCTCCATGCCCCGACCCCCGAGAACGTAGGAGGGGCGCACCATGAGCGGGTAGCCGATCCGTGCGGCGATGGCGCGCGCCTCGGCCCAGCTGCCGGCCATGCCCGACTCGGGCATGGGGATGCCGAGGGATTGCATGATCTTCCGGAAGCGGTCCCGATCCTCGGCGAGATCGATGGCGTCCGGGGATGTACCCAGGATCCGCACCCCGGCCTCGGCCAGCGCGCGGGCGATGTTGAGCGGCGTCTGGCCGCCGAACTGCACGATCACGCCCTCGGGCTTCTCTTTTTCGTAGATGCTGAGCACATCCTCGACGGTCAGCGGCTCGAAGTAAAGCTTGTCGGAGGTGTCGTAGTCGGTGGAGACCGTCTCCGGGTTGCAGTTGACCATGATGGATTCGAAGCCGGCCTCGCGGATGGCCATGGCGGCGTGTACGCAGCAGTAATCGAACTCGATGCCCTGGCCGATCCGGTTGGGGCCGCCGCCCAGCACCATGATCTTCTTGCGGTCGCTGACCGGGACCCGGTCGGCCGCGTTGTAGGTGGAAAAATAGTAGGCCGCGTTCTCCACCCCGCTGACCGGCACGGGCTCCCAGGCTTCCACCACACCCAGGCGCTTGCGGTGTGCGCGGATGCCCGTTTCCGTCAGCCCCAGCAGCTGCGCCAGGTAACGGTCGGAGAAACCGTCCTTCTTGGCGCTTACCAACAGCCGGTCGGGGAGCGCGCGGCCGCGGCAGGCGATGATCAGCTCCTCCAGCTCGACCAGCTCCTGCATCTGCCGAATGAACCAGTGCTTGATGTGGGTGAGCTCGTGGAGTTTTTGAATGTCGGCCCCCTTGCGCAGGGCCTCGTACATGATGAACTGCCGCTCGCTCGTGGGGGTGGCCAGCATCGCCATGAGGGTGTTGAGCGGCAGGTCGTGGAAGTTCTTGACGAAGCCCAGGCCGTAGCGGTTGTTCTCGAGGCTGCGGATGGCCTTCTGCAGGGCTTCCTTGTAGGTCTTGCCGATGCTCATCACCTCGCCCACCGCCCGCATTTGCGTGCCCAGCCGGTCCTCGATGCCCTTGAACTTCTCGAACGCCCAGCGGGCGAACTTGACCACGACGTAGTCGCCGGAGGGCGTGTAGTGCTCGAGGGTGCCGTCGCGCCAGTAGGGGATTTCGTCCAGGGTGAGCCCCCCGGCCAGAAGGGAGGAGACTCTCGCGATGGGAAAGCCCGTGGCCTTGGACGCCAGTGCCGAGGAGCGCGAGGTGCGCGGGTTGATCTCGATCACCACCACGCGGCCGGTCCGCGGGTCGTGGGCGAACTGAACGTTGGTGCCGCCGATGACCTCGATGGCCTCGACGATGCGGTAGGAGTAGTCCTGGAGGCGTTGCTGGAGGGCCGGGTCGATGGTGAGCATCGGTGCGGTGCAGTAGCTGTCCCCGGTGTGGACCCCCATGGCGTCGACGTTCTCGATGAAGCAGACGGTGATCATCTGGTTCTTGGCATCGCGGACGACCTCCAGCTCGAGCTCCTCCCAGCCCAACACCGACTCCTCGACCAGTATCTGGTGAATCAGACTGGCGGCAAGCCCGCGGTTGGCGATGATTCTGAGCTCTTCGGCGTTACCGACCAGGCCGCCGCCGGTGCCGCCCATGGTGTAGGCGGGCCGGATCACCACGGGGTAGCCCAGCCCGGCTGCCACGCGCTCGGCGTCCTCCACGCTGGTGACGGCCTGGCTGGCCGGCATGTCGATGCCGAGCCGGTTCATGGTCTCCTTGAAGGCGATGCGGTCTTCCCCGCGCTGGATGGCCTCCACGTTGACGCCGATCACCTTGACGCCGTAGCGGTCGAGGACACCGCTGCGGTGCAGCTCAGCGGAGAGGTTCAGCCCCGTTTGGCCGCCCAGGTTCGGCAGCAGGGCATCCGGCCGCTCGGCGGCGATGATCTCCGTCAGAACGTTCAGGTTGAGGGGTTCGATGTAGGTGGCGTCCGCCAGGCCCGGGTCGGTCATGATGGTGGCCGGGTTGGAGTTCACCAGCACGATCTCGTACCCGAGTGCCCGCAGGGCCTTGCAGGCCTGCGTTCCCGAGTAGTCGAACTCGCAGGCCTGGCCGATCACGATGGGGCCAGAGCCGATGATCAACACTTTGCGAATGTCATCCCTTCTGGGCATAATCACTCCTTAACGTCAGAGGTGGCGGTTTGGGAGATCGGGATCATATCTTCGGGCCAAGTGGTACTTGCTAATTTATGTCGGCCTGAAAATCAATAGGGAACTGAAGGGGCTGCAAGACTTCATTATCCTCCGGTGGTGGCAAGGGAAATAACGCGACGGGGAGAGCGTGTGGCAATGCGAAAGGCCGTGGGAGGGGTTGCCCCCCACGGCCTTTCGCATTTTTATCGGTTGTATATTTGTGAGCGGACCGAGCCGAAAAGGCTATGCCGCATGCTCCGACAGCCGCACCAGCAGCACGGGCACGTTGGCGCGGCGCAGCACGCTGCGGCTGACGCTGCCGATGATGGCCTCCTCCAGCCGCCCCCGCGGATGGTAGCCCATGACGATCATGTCCACCTGACGGGCGTCCGCTTCCTGCATGATGCAGTCGACGGTGTCGCCCTGGGTGACCACGATCTCGTTTGCGGGCACCTTCTTCTCGGGCAGCCCTGCCTGCGTCGCGGTAAACAGCTCCCCCAGGGTCTGATGGATCATGCTGCCCTCGCGCTTCTTGCCGATCAGGATCTGCCGGATCTCCTGCTCGTGGGATTGCCGAAGCTCCTCCCAGCGCTCATCGCCGATGAACCCCTGCAGATTGGCGCTTTGAGACGGGGAAACATCCTCCATCACATAGAGGATCGTCAGGCTGGCGCCGTATTGACTGGCCAGGCCGACGGCGAAATTGAACGCATGCCGCGTCTGGTTCGAAAGGTCCGTCGTGAAGAGGATTTTTTTGATTTGCGGAATCTGCTGGCTCATCTTTCTTTTCCCCTGAAAGGTTGGGTGTCGAAGTCAGTCATTGAAATACTGCGCCGGCGTTTGCCCTATGCCGATGCAAGGGCTGCTTTCTTTCTGCGTGCCAGCTGCAGGGCGACTATGATCGCCAAGATGACCGAACCGATCACGTCCGTGATCCAACCCGGTTTTATCAACGTGATCGCCGCTATGAACAAGACGATGCGCTCCCAAACGGCGCAACGGGTCAACAACCAGTTCTGCACCGAGGCGGCCAGGGCGATCACCCCGAGTGTGCCGGTGATGATGACCATCACGATCTCGAATGCCGTTCCTTCCAGCACCATGGCCGGCCCGAGCACGAACATGTAAGGGATCAGGAAACCGGCAATCGCAAACCGCATACCTTGCCAGCCCACCTCCCAGGTTTTGGCGTTGGCGATCGCGGCGGCCGCAAACGAGGCCAGTGCCACCGGTGGGGTGAGGGCCGAGAGGCACGCAAAATAGAAGATGAACAGGTGGGCGGCCAGCTCCGGGACATTCATTTGGATCAGGGCCGGCGCCAGGACCGAGGCGCAGATGGCGTAGGCGGCGGTGGTGGGCATGCCCATGCCCAGCACCATCGCGATCAGCATGGTGAAGATCATGGCGAGGATGAGGTTTCCGCCGGAGTAGTTGAAGATGATCATGGCGAACTTCGTGCCCAGACCGGTCTGGGTCAGGATCCCCACGATGATGCCGGCTGCCGCACAGGTGGCGGCGATTTCCATGGATCCCCGTGCGCCTTTGGAAAGGATGTCGAGAATCTTTTTGGGCCCGAGGCGGGTCGCGCTCTGCACCCAGCTCACGATGATCAACGAAACGATGCCGGCCATGGCGGAGAGGTAGGGGGAGTACATCAACACCATCAGGCAGATGAGCAGGACGACGATCGGGATGAGCAGGTAGCCCTTGTCCAGCATGATCTTGCGGAAAACCGGCAACTCCTCCTTCTTCAGTCCTTTCAGTCCGATCGAGGCGGAATAGAAGTCGATCATGAAATAGGCTGCGCCGTAATAAAAGAAAGCCGGGATCACGGCCGCCAAGGCAACCTTGGAGTAGGGGACTCCCAGAATCTCCGCCATCAGAAAAGCACCGGCGCCCATGACGGGAGGGACGATCTGGCCGCCGGTGGAGTTCATGGCTTCGATGGCGGCGGCGATCGGCCCGCGGAACCCACTGGCTTTCATCAGAGGGATGTTCAGAACACCGTCCACCACAACGTTGGCCACTGACGAACCGGAGGCTGTGCCGATCAGGGCGCTGGACACGATGGACACTTTGGCGGGTCCGCCTCGGGCGCGGCCCGCGACGCAGCGGGCAAAATCCACGAAGAACCGGCCGGCACCGGAGGAATCCACGAAAGCTCCGAAAAGGACGAAAAGGAAGATGTAGTGCGCCGAGGCCGGTACGGGCAGCCCGAGGATGCCGTCCAGGCTGAACAGGTAGGTG
>JBFYWS010000309.1:0-14786 GCA_041310935.1 Desulfobacteraceae bacterium
CCTCCGCCCACTCTTCGACCGGCTCCATGCCCGGGTCCTCCACCACCACGCCCTGCAGGTCGAAGTCGAAGAACACCCCGGCAACGAGGTCTGCGGCAAGCCCCGCGTCGGGGTGGTCGAAGGTCACTCTGGCTTCGATGTATTGCATTTCAAAAACGCTATCCTCATGGTTCGCGGCTTTAATAAATCTTTTCACCGCAGAGGCGCAAAGTTCGCAAAGAGAATTGCTTTTTCGGCTGCCGGCAGGGTGCGCCGTTTTTTGAACCACCGCCTCTCACGGCGGTTCAAAAAGAACTGACCTCTCCGCGACCTTTGCGTCTCAAGCGCAGCGGGCGGTGAAGCGTTTCACCTCCGAATTTCTCCTTCGGGAGATTAAAGTAGCCGAACTTGAGCTTCGGGAACCCGCGGCGGATTTCCCGGATCAACGCCTCCATTCCCATCGGCTCCCCGAGGGGCGCGGCGGCGGCCATGGACTTCCAGTAGCGCAGCGGGTCGAAGTTGAGGTTGCGCCACTGGATCATGCGGACGGGGTGGGCGGCCATGAAGGCGAAGAAGGCCTCGGCCTCCTCGGGCGTGTCCGTAAAACCGGGGGAGTTGAGGTAGTTGATCGAGACGAATTTGCCCTTTGCGAGGGCGGTGTCGATGCTGCGCAGCACATCTCCGAAAGCGTACCCTTTGGGCCGGAAATAGGCCTCGTAGCACTCCCGGCGCACGCTGTTCATGCTGACGCGGATGCTGTCGAGGCCCGCGTCGCACAGCCGGCCGACCACATCCGGAAGGCTCGCGTTGGTGTTGAGGTTGATCGTGCCGCGCCCGGTTTCGGAACGGATCAGCCGGATGGCGGGTTCGATGGCACGGGCGGCGGAGAGCGGCTCGCCCTCGCAGCCCTGGCCGAAGCTCACGACGGCTTTTTTCACCCGCCCGATATGAAACAGGGCCACCTCCGCGATCTCAGCGGAGGTGGGGGTGAAAGCGATCCGCTCCTGGGTGCAGCTGATGCCGCTCTCCTTCTGCAGCGACAGGCAGCCGAGGCAGCGGGCGTTGCAGGTCTTGGCGGTGGGCAGCGGAGCCTCGTAGCGGCCCAGGAAGAAGTTTTTCCCGGCCGGGCAGCCGGAGCGCAAAGCGCAGGTTTCCAGGTGCTGCCGCAGGCGGTTTGCGGGCATGCGCCGGCGCACGGCCCGCACGCCGGCGCTGACATCCGCGGGCTTCATGCGGCGCAGATCCTGGCGCGGTTCGGCGTCGACCCGGATTGCGGCTGAGCGGAACTGGCCGCGGTGCCAGCCCGCCGCGCCGTAGGAAAAAAGCGGCAGCAGGCGTGCCCGGCTGTGTTCGCGGAAGGCGCTGACGTGGGTGATGACGTACCCCGGCGAGTTGAAGGCCGCTACTGGGAAGACCGGCTCGCCCGGCGCCAGCGGGTTCTCGTGCAACGTCTCGAACTCGCCGGCGGCGATGTTGAAGAGCACCGGCGCCCGGTCGGGCAGGTACATAAGCTCGCTGCCGTAAGGCGCCACGATGGACTCCGCCACCGTGAGCGGTGCAAGATACCCACCACCGGCCATCCCCGCCGCGGCATAGCCCGGAAGATCGAAGATAGCGCCGTTGACGTCGGCGACGACGGCTGTGAGCCAGTTTTTTTCTGTCATTTGCTTCAAGTAGCTACTCAGTTATCTGAAATCACTCTTTAACTACGAAATGCGCGAAATACGCTAAAATGCTTGATGAAAGAACCGCTCGTGTTCGAGGTTTCTGGTAATGGACAAGCTTAAACCATAAGCTTAAATGTTTGCCCGTTGCTTTAAAATAGTTTGATTGCTTGTAGCTTTCGTCCTTAAACATTAGTTTGGCTTGCCTTTTCGCGCCTTTCGCGTATTTCGTAGTTCACTCTTTCCCACCCATCGTAGCACCCTGAGCAGTTACGTTTTCGCTATCTTCGTTCGTCGCGAAGGAACATCACGCAGCGCGAGCCTCGGCCGTCGGCCTTGATCGCGAAGGGCTGCGGCAGGCGCACGTGGGCGGCGAAGACGGTTTCGGCCGCCCGGGGCTGCGCGCCGAGCCAGGCCCAGTCCAGGCGGTCGCCCTTGTCGGGGTTGACCGTGCAGTACGTGATTTCCAGCGTGGTGATGTTGTGGAAAAAGTGCGAGCCCTGGGAGGGCTCGACCTTGAGCTCGGGCGCCGTGGTCTCCACCATGGCGCCCACCCCGCAGATTTCCGCCCAGCTCACCGGGATCCCCAGCCAGCGGTCAGCCGAACCCCAGCGCCCCGGCCCGATCAGGAGGTACTTGCGCCCCTCCTTGACCAGCCGGGCGTTGAGCTGCCCCAACTCGCGCGCGATCTCGGGGGTCCGGTGCACGTCGAAGGCCTCCGGCTTCACGTAGACGATGTCGGCGATCTCGGTCTTCTCCCCGTTGCCGAGGGACCGGGAGGAGGTGCAGAAGGACCGTGCGACCTCCTCGTCCCGGATGTTGACCTGCACGAGCTCGGCGCGCGCCGTCATGGGCCGCACCTGGAGAAAGGCGAACTCGGGCGGCCCGCCCGTGATCGGCCTCAGATTCACGGAGAACTCGATCTCGACCGGGCTGCCGATCCCCTCCTGCCCCAGCGCAAGCGCATCTGCCAACAGCGGCGCCAGCGGGAAAAGGTCGTATTTGAGCACCGGGGAGAAGGTCAGCACGGGGTGCCCGGCCGGGTCGTAGCTGTCGCGGATGCGGTTTTCGTTGGGCAAGAAATAGCCGGCGAGCGCCATTACGGCCGGGTCGGCGGCGGCATCGACCACCTCGCGCTTTTCCAGGTTGGCGTCCTCGCTGATCCCCAGCACCGGGTAGGGGCCGCCGAGCCTGAGGCTGTAAAAAAAACGCTGGGAGTTCTCGAGGATGTCTTTCACGGTCGAGCGCTGGGGCAGGACCTGCGGGTGTCGGGGCGAGAACCGCAGGGACTTTTCGCCCTCCGTGACGGTCTTGCCCAGGCCCAAGGCGACGGCCGCGATCCCCTCCTCGGGTTTCATCTGGCCAAACGGGTAATAGTTGTAGGACTGGGCCACGCCGGAGATCGCCGGGTAGAAATACCGGCCGCAGGGTTCGCCCATGAGCTGCTGGATGATCACGGCCATCTTCTCCTCCTCGGTGCGGTGCCCGACCCGCCGGGAGAAGACCTTGGGACTCTGAAAGTAGGTGGACGCGTAGACCAGCTTGATGGCGGCGATGAGCTGTTTCAGGCGCACGTCCAGGCTCGGATGGTCGTTGGGAAGCATGTATGTGCGATAGAGACCGGCGTAAGCTCGGAACTTGGCGTCTTCGAGCAGGCTCGACGAGCGCACGGCCAGGGGATAGGTGATCCGCGTGAGGTAGGCGCGCAGGTCGTCTGCGATCGACTGCGGGAAGACCGCCTTGCCGAAGGCCGCCGCCACCTCCGCATCCGGCGCGTCGTTCGTGGCGAAATGCTTCAGGTCGTTTTCGCCGACAAAGGCGTCAAAGCCATCGGTGGTGATCGCAAGCGACTGCGGGATACCGAGCTTGATCCCCTGATAGGTCTTGTGGATCTGCGTGACGCGCTGCAGGAGGTTCGCCATGAAGGCCAGGCCGCGGGCCTTGCCCCCGAGACTGCCCTTGCCGATCTTGAAAAAATCCGTGTCCAGGTCGAAGTCGCCGGCCTCGAAGTTCACCACGACGCCTTTCTGTCGCCGGCTGCGGCGGGCGTGGATGATCGACACCAGGTATCGGCGGTGGCTCTCGACATCCTGGAAGTCGGCGTCGCGCAGAGGCCGCATCTTGCTCGCCAGCATGATCTCGGTGCGGGCGAAGAGCCAGCGCGAGAAGTCGTTGCGGTTGCAGTGGTGGACGAAAGAATCCTCCGGGATTTCGGCCATCAGGGTTTCCAGGCGGCGCAGGGTGGAGGCCCGGGCGATCTCCTCGCCGGTCGGCCGGCGGAAGACGAAATCGCCGAAGCCGAGGTGCTCCCTGAAAAAGGCCTGGACTTCTTCATGCAGGCTGGGCGAGTGCTTGTGGACGAAGTTGGCCGGGATGCCGGCGGCGCGCTCCGCGTTGGAGGAGTCGGAGCTGGTGAGCAGGAGCGGGATATCGAACCGTTCGCGCTTGATGCGCGTGAGGAAATCGACGCCGGCGCTGTCGTCGGGCCTGCCGTTGCGGGGGTAGCGCACGTCGGAGATCACCCCCAGAATATACGGCTGGTAGGTCTCGTAGAGGTACTGCGCCTCCTCGTAGTCTTCGGCCACCAGGATCTTCGGCCGGGCGCGCATGGTGAGCAGCCGGTGCTCTTCGTTCAGCCCCTCCTCGAGCACGGCCTGGGTCTGGGAGACCACCTCCTTGTAGAGCAGCGGCAGCAGCGAGGAGATGTAGATGGGCGAGTCCTCCACGAAGAGGATGACCCGGATCCCCGCCGAGGAGGTGTCGTGGCCGACGTTCAGCAGGTCTTCCGCGCTCTTGATCAGGGAGACCAGCAGATCCGTATTCCCGGACCAGACGAACGTGCGGTCGGTCCCGGGCGGCTTGGGGGCCTCCAGCTCGGCCGCTGACGATACATCGGCCTGATGGCGCAGGTGCACCACCGGCAGGTCCGGGTCGCGCTGCTTGATGGCGCGGCCGAGGGCGTAGGCGTCCGTGTCCGCCAGATGCAGCATGGTGAGCACCAGGTCGTACTTGCGGCCGGTCAGCGCGGCCAGGGCGGCATCGACCGTCGGCACCCAGGTGATGCGCGGCGGGTTGCTCAGGTTGAGGCCGCGGTATTCATTGATGATGCGCTCGGACAGCCGGCAGTCCTCCTCCATGATCCAGGCGTCGTAGGGCGTCGAAACGAGCAGCACGTCCCGCACCTTGCGGGCCATGAGCTCGTGGAAGATCTTGAACTTCGGATCGAAGTCCTGCGCAAAGCTTTCGATGGGAAGCGTCATGCGGGTTGTCCTGTTAAGGCGACGGATATAAATTTGTAGATTTTCCCGGGGCAGTTGTCAAATGGATTACGGCCGATCAAACTCGCTTGCCCATTGACATCGAGACCTCCAATGTGGAATATGGCAAATCGTCGATTCACTCTCTCTGCGCTGATCTCGGCCGGCTTCATCTCCATCTGCGTCCTCTTACCTGCCCGAGGGTTGCCTATGAAAAGGTACTCACTTTTCACCCGAGGACCCTTTGTCTTGATTCTCCTCGCCGCCAGCCTTTTTTTCGGGGCCTGTGCGGAGGACCCGGACCGGCTCGCGGTCGATTTCAGTCAAAAAGCGAACGTCCAGCCCAAGACGCAGCCACCGCCCGGGGCCGCCTTGAATGTGGCGGTCGCCTCCATGATCTCGCCGGATGAAACCTTCGTGCACTACCAGGCGCTGCTCGAATACCTCGCCGCGAAGGTCGACATGCGCATCAACCTGATCCAGCGCAAAACCTACGCCGAGATCAACGGCCTGCTCGGAAGCGGTGGAATCGACCTGGCGTTCATCTGTTCCGGCCCCTATGCCTCGGGCCGGGACCGCTATCATTTCGAGGCCCTGGCCGTCCCCCTGGTGCATCAAAAAGCGGTTTACCGGGCCCTGTTGCTCACACATCAGGGAAGCGCCGTCAACCGTTTGGAAGATCTGAGAGGCAAGGTCTTCGCCTTCAGCGACCCAGACTCCAACGCCGGCTGTTTCGTCCCGAGCTTCCTCCTATCCGAAAAGGGGGAGCGACCGAAAACCTTCTTCGGCAAGACCATCTTCACCTACAGCCACGACAACTCCATCCTGGCCGTTTCCAGGTCCCTGGTGGACGGGGCCTTTGTCCACGAGCACATTTGGGAATACTATTCCCAAAAAAATCCCGACGTCACCTCCAGGGTCCGGGTCATCTATGCATCGGAGCCATTCGGCAACCCCCCGCTGGTGGCCTCGGCCTCCGTGCCCGAGCCCCTTAAAAACCGCATTCGCGAACTACTGCTCTCCATGCACCAGGACCCCCGGGGGGCGGCGATTCTCGGAGAACTGCTGATCGACCGGTTCATCCCGCCGGACGAGCAACTGTATGACTCCATCCGGCGCATGCTCGTTCAGTCGAGCGTTTTGGAGGACGGTCATGCCGCGACGACACAGCCTTAAGGGCAGACTGCTGCTTGCTATCACCGTGCTGGTCATCGGCAGCGGCCTCATCATTTCCTCACTGGTCACTTACCGCTACAGCCGCGTGTTGTACGCGGCTGCCACCACCCATGCTGAAAATCTCTCGCACCAGATCGTTCTTCAAGCCGCCGACAAAATCCTGATCAACGACCTCGTATCGCTGCAAAAACTCATCGAGCATCATATTCACAGCCATTCTTCGCTCTCCTACCTTTTCATCCTTAAAGACGGGGAAGTGCTGGCCCACAGCTTCCCTGACGGGTTCCCGGTCAACTTGATAGGAATCAACGGGACCGAAACGGATGGCAAGGGCCGCATCCTTAAAATCCGGACCGAATCCGGCGATGATTTCCTGGACTTCGCTCACCCCATCCTGGACGGCAAAGCCGGCGTGCTGCGGCTGGGAGTCTCGGAGCAGCCCCTCCGGAATCAAGTCTATGGGCTATGGCTGCAGATGATACTCATCACTGCCGCCATCCTATGCGTCGGAGTCCTCATAGGCCATCTCTTCCTCAAACGCATCACCGGCCCACTCTCGGAATTGTCAAAGGCCGCAGAAGACATAAGCGGCGGTCGGCTGGACGTCCAGGTGGCCGTCTCCGGCCGGGATGAGGTGGGCCGGCTCTCCGCTTCCTTCAACCAGATGGTGGCCCGCATCCAGGGCGACACGCACCGTCTGGAAGAAAAGACCGCGGAGCTCGACCGGGCCTACCGCCAGACCCGCGACTCCTTTGCCATCATCCAGGAGGTGGGCAGCAAGCTTACCCTGCACGACGTCTGCATCTACCTGATCCGCCGGTTCCAGGAAGTCGTCGCCTGCCGCCGCATGGCGATGCTGATCTTTCTGGAGAACAAGAAGAACGTGATCATGGTATCCGAATCAGGCAGCGCCTGCCTCGCGGCAAACTTTTTCGAAACTGCCAGCGCCGCTGTCAAACGTCTGGACGAAACGGCGTTTCTAAAACCCGATGTCCTGCGGCCGCCACTCGTCCCGGCGGAGTTCGATACGGCACGACGGCTGGTTATCGCCCCGTTTCAGCATGAAGAACGGCTGCTCGGCGCCCTGGTGATCGCCTGCGCCGGCGAGTGCGCCTGCGACCGCAAAGGACTGGACGTGATTAACCTGATCTTCCGTCAAACCGCCGGGACCATCCGGCGCGCAGCCCTTCAGGAGGAGGAGATTCGCGATCTCCAGGAGCGGGTCGAAAGCACGGCCGAATTCAGCGGCATCATCGGCAAGGCCCCCCAGATGCGGATCATCTACAAGCTGATCGAAGACACGGCGCCGACGGATGCCACGGTCCTCATCCAGGGCGACAGCGGCACCGGCAAGGAGCTGGTCGCCAAGGCCATCCATCACCTGAGCCACCGCCGAGACAAGCCCTTCATCGTTATCAACTGCTCGGCCTTTCCGGCAACCCTGCTCGAAAGCGAGCTTTTCGGACACGAAAAAGGCGCCTTCACCAGCGCAATCCGCCAAAAAGCCGGCCGCTTCGAGCAGGCCGACGGAGGGACCGTCTTCCTGGACGAAATCGGCGAGATCGCCCCCTCCGCCCAGATCAAGCTCCTGCGCGTGCTTCAAACCCAGAAGTTCGAACGACTGGGAGGAGAAAAAACCATCCATGTCAACGTGCGGTTCCTCGCCGCCACCAACCGCGACCTGCTCCAGGAGGTTCGCCAGGGCAATTTCCGGGAGGATCTCTACTATCGGCTGAACGTCATCCCCATCAACCTGCCGGCCCTGAACAGCCGGGTCAACGACATTCCCCTTCTCGCCCGGAGCTTTCTGCGCCGCTACTCCCAGGAGCAGGGCAAGACCATCCACGATTTCAGCTCCGAGGCCATGCGCCTGCTCCTCGAATACGCCTGGCCGGGCAATGTGCGCGAGCTTGAAAACAGCATCGAGCACGCCGTGGTGCTGGCCAAGAGCCAGTTGATCGAAGTCGCCGACCTTCCCTCCGGCATCCACATGGCGCATGCGGCCGCCGGAGAAACCGGCACGGGCAACCCAAAGACCATCGTTCAAAATGAAAGGCGCCTGCTGCAGGAAGTTCTGGCGGAATGCGGCTGGAACAAAAAGCTTGCCGCCCAACGATTAGGGATCAGCCGCAGCACGCTGTACGACAAGATCAGAAAGCACGAGATCACCCAGCCCACCCTGCATTGACAGCCAGCCGGGAGCCTTGGGATCCAATCGCGTGCCTATTCCGTTGAAGTTTACTTTTCCCCTGTGGGAGTGGCATCTTGCCGCGATCATCGTGGCTGGAAGCCACTCCCACAAGTGCGAAACTTCATTACCAAATAGGATAGCGCAGTGTTCCATAACCTGCTTCTTGCGGCAATCTGGAGCTGGATTATCTGTCCCAAGCCCCTCGAATTGATGCCGATCGCTCAGCCGCCCTGTCCGGCGTCTTTTTTCGCGGGATCCTGTCCGGATTCCGAACACACTCAACTATCTGAAATAAAATCGATATTCAGCGTTTCAAGAAATCGTGTCCGGATGTCCGCCTCACATGCCGCTTAAGCGCAGTTGCTACGAGCCCTCCAGACTGATCTCGACAAAATATAACGACAAGGTAGCCAAGCTATAATTTCATTTAATTCCAAGTTGTTATAAAAATTGGCGACTGGTATCGCCACCAGACTCCTTAATCTCGGAGTATATGGCATCTTTGTTGCTCAGTTAACAGCGACGGAAAAGAGTTTTTTCAACTGTTGCAGATATTCGCGTAATCCAAAAATGCGTGACCCGAATGAAACACGAGCTCGGCGTGCTCGTCTCTCCGGAATCCCAATCTCAAGTCCTTCACTCCATTCTGAGCCAAGGCCCCTATGTCCCATTGCGGTTGGAGTCCCTCGACGACGTCCCGCAATACATGCAGGGCCGCGAAAGCGGCGTTCTGATTTTGGATCTGGACTCTGAACCGATCACCAACGCCACTCTGCGGGAACTCAAAAAAAAACATTCGCTGACCATCATCGCCCTGTCCCGGGAGCAGTTTCACCCCGGTCTGGAAGAGGCCCTGACGCATCACATATACGCCTGTCTGGGAAAACCAGCAGACCCGGATGAGATTCTGTATGTGCTTAAAGGCATTTTCGCATAACATCCGTCACCATCAATCAATCGAATGGAGGTCGACATGAAAGGAAGAACTTTAGCGGCAGCCATCAGCGTGGTTTTCCTGGCACTGGTGTTGATGGCCTGCGGCGGAGAGCCGGCGGTTGACGTCAAGAAGCTCATGGCATCGCCGAAAGCCTTTGTCGGGTCGGACACCTGTAAGATGTGCCACCTGGAACACTTCGATTCCTGGATGATGACGCTCCACAGCCGCATGACCCAGGATGTCCAGAAAAACAGGGACGTGATCATTGCGGATTTTGACGAAAAGAGGATCCGCGAAGACCTCGCCAAGCTCGGCGACAAGCTGAAAGTGCCTGCCGACAAGATTTTTATCCCCAAAGTCGAAGACATCAAGTACACCATCGGCAGCCAGTGGAAGCAGCGTTACATCATCGAGAAGGGCGGGGTGCTCTACATTGCACCCATTCAATACAACGCCGACACCGACCGCTGGGTGAATTACAACGAGGCCACCTGGGAAAAAAACCCATGGCTGCTCAAATGCGGCGGCTGCCACGCCACCGGGGTCGACCTCGACAAGCAGAAATTCGTGGAGCCGGCTGTCGGCTGCGAAGCCTGCCACGGGAAGGGCTCTTGGCATGCGGCACTGCCCAAGACCGCCGTCTTCGAGAAACGGCAGACCATCGTGAACCCGGCCAAGCTTACCATGGGCGTAGCGACGGAGATCTGCGGCTCGTGCCATAACCGCGGCAAGTCCACCAAGCACAAGGATGCGGAGTGGGCAGTAGGCTTCGAGCCCGGAAAAGCGCTGGGAATATTTTTCAAGTCCACGTCGTTTGTCGGCGGCGACGCCAATCACCTGTACGGCAACGAGTTCTCGAAGGCCCACCACCAGCAATATATCGACTGGAAGCAATCCAAGCACTTCAACGAGGGCGTGACCTGCACCTCTTGTCACTTCGTGCATCAGATGGGAGTTCCGCCCACCCGAACCCAGACCCAGGCAGCGGGTTCCAAGCAATGTTTTCAGTGCCATGTCCAAATCAACCAGAACATGGCCCACTCCATCCACTCCTTTGCCAACTGCGTGGGCTGCCACATGCCGCGGATCGTGACGAGCGCCGAGTCGGGTGACCTTCACAGCCATGTCTTTAAAACCCTGCTGCCCTCGGAGACGCTGAAAGACAAGAGCATCCCCAACTCTTGTCAGACCTGCCACAAGCATAAGAATGAGGATTTGAAGGAACTGCAGGCGGAGTGGGATGCCTTGTCAAAAATCCCGAAACCGATTGGGAAACCCATCGAGCCGATCAGCTACAAGCCGGCGGCAGCGAAGAAATAGACGCTTAGGAGATCACGATGGCAAAGACATCAATCTTGCTGAAGATCTTTGTCATGCTGGCACTCGTAGCGGCAGGGACGGTTCTGCTCCTGCCGCCTGCGGCATCCGCCCAGGAGGAAGTTGCATCCGCCATCCGGCGGTACAAGGATCGCGAAGCCAGCACTGGCTATTATGAAGAATACGAGGTTCGACCTCGTCGCATAAAACCGTTAGTCGGGGTCCCTGGTGTTGAAGAGGGGATCTTCAATTACAGCCCGACGGCGGCCAAGGTTAGAAACCGCTCGCACCTGGCCGACTCTCACATGGGGATAGCGTTTTACAAGGAGAAGACCTGCCAAACCTGTCACCCCGAGCAGGCCAAAGACATCCATACGGTGCGCGCCAACCTCACCTGCCGCCAGTGCCATGGCGGGGAACCCATTGCCAGCAACCAATACTTCAAGTCGCCCATGAACCCGATCCGCAAACACGCCTACGTGTGCGCCAAGTGCCACGAGGGTTCCAGCGCCTCGTTTGCCAGCTACATCGTGCACGAGCCCGCGCCCGGATCGGCTGCAGCCCGAAAGGGTTTTCCCATCCTCTATTTTACTTATTGGTTTATGACGGTCCTGCTGGTGGGAACCTTGGCTTTCTTCATCCCGCATAGTTTTCTGACGGGCTTAAGAGAATTATTCAATAAAAAGAGGACCACGAACGATGACGCTGCCGACGCGCATTAAACGATTTAGTGTATTGGATCGGCTGTCTCACATTTTCCTGATGTTGACCTTTCTGCTCCAGACAGCCACTGGTTTCAGCCGCCTTTACATAACCACCGTTTGGGGCAAAAAGGTCAACACGTTTTTCGGAGGCTACGACACGTCGCTGGTGATTCACGAATGGACCGGCATGGTGATGATGGCGGGTTTTGCCCTCCACACCATTTATCTGTTGACGCGGATCGACTGGCGCACTCCGGTTAAAAGCATCTTCGGGCCGGATTCCTTGGTCCCGAACCTCACCGATGCCAAACAATTCGGGCAGCGGATTCGCTGGTTTTTCGGGTTGGGCCCACTCCCCAAATTCAACCGCTGGGCCTACTGGGAGAAGTTTGATTACTGGGCGGTTTACTGGGGGCTTCCACTGCTGGCGGTAACCGGATTCATGCTGATGTTTCCATTGTCCACCAGCCGGTTCCTGCCCGGCTGGTCATTGAATATCGCCGCACTCCTGCACCGCGCGGAGGCCATTCTGGCGGTGACGTATATTTTCATCGTTCATTTCTTTATCGGGCATCTTCGGCCTTCCAGCTTCCCGATGAACGAAGCCATGTTTTCCGGCAGCATCCCCATGCATGAAGCGCTTGAAGAAAAGTCGGCGTGGGTGCAGCGCCTGCAGGAGGAAGGAAAACTGGAGTCGGCGAGCAGCGCAGCGCCGTCCCTCTGGTACCGGAGGCTCTATTTCATGTTCGGCTATGCTGCCCTGATTTTCGGGGTCTATATGCTGATAAACGGAATCATATACAGCCGCCAGATCAGTCTGCACTAATTTTTGTAAATCCTGCATCCGTCAGGGGGGCGTGAGCGGTAAGCCGCTCCGCCTCCCTCTGCATTTAATGCAGCCGCTTTTTAAAGCCATTCATTCATAATTTATCTATTGACAAAAATGTCGCCCCGACGCAGATGTGCCAGAGGCTGATGGCGATTTATTAATCGTCGCGAAATAGTGCCGACCGAGAGCGGCCCGCAACCGAAATAGGCGATGCGTATGGAAATCAAGAAGTCAGTGCTCCTGGCCCTCGCGGCGATGATGCTGACCGTCGCGGTCATGTGGTTGACCGGCAATTCCGTGGCGCCCAGGGAAGCGACCTGGCAGGACGCCCTGAACGAGGCGCAAAGCGGGGGCTACCGGCTCATCACCACGGCGGACCTCGCCCGGGAATACGAAACCCAGGGCGAGACACTGCTGCTGGTGGACACGCGCCAGGAGTGGGAATACCGCACCGGCCACATCCGCGGGTCGATCCCATTCCCCATCGAGCCGACCGGGTGGTCCCGCTGGCGCAAGGCGGATGCGCTCGAGACAGTTCTCGGCCCCGACAAGGACCGCTTCATCGCATTTTACTGAGCCGGCCTGACCTGAGTCCGCAGCGACTCGGCGGCCCGGGTGGCTGTGAAGCTCGGTTATAAGAACGTCTTTCGCGATCCCCTCGGCTACCCGGAATGGCAACGAATGGGCCTTCCCGTTGAAAGCCGGCCGGCGGGGCTGGCCGGGGATGAGCCGCGGTCCGAGGCCCCCGGCCCCCTGCACGGCTGGTCCATGATCTGGACCCTTGCGGGCATCTTCTTCGGCGGCATTGCCCTCAACCTCACCCCCTGTGTCTACCCCATGATCCCCATTACGGTTTCCTTTTTCGGGGGCCGGGCGGCAAGCGGGGGAAACAGAAAGGGGCGCTTGGTGGCCCATGGGTTGTGTTACCTTTTCGGCCTGGCGCTCACCAACTCAGTCCTGGGTGTGGCGGCCGCGCTGACAGGCAGCCTCATGGGCGCCGTGCTGCAGAACCCGGTGGTGCTCGTCATGGTCGCGACGGTGCTGGTCGTCTTCGCCGCCAGCCTTTTCGGCCTCTGGGAGCTGCGACTGCCAAGCGGGCTGACCCAGGCCGCCGCCACGTCCCATACCGGCTACTTCGGAAGCCTTTTCATGGGGCTGACCCTCGGCGTCATCGCGGCCCCGTGCATCGGTCCGTTCGTCCTCGGCCTCCTCACCTGGGTCGCAAGCCTGGGCAGCCCGTGGCTCGGGTTTCTGGTTTTCTTCACCCTCAGCATGGGGCTGGGGCTGCCGCTGTTTGTGCTGGCGGTCTTTGCCGGGCAGTTGCAGAAGCTTCCGCGCTCCGGCGGCTGGATGCTCTGGGTGCGCAAGCTCATGGGCTGGGTGTTGGTGGGCATGGCGGTCCACTTTTTAAGACCCATCCTGACGGAATCCGCGGCCGTCTGGCTCATCGCCGGCGTGGCGCTGGCCGCGGGGCTGCACCTGGGCTGGCTCGACCGGAATGCGGCACCCTTCCGCGCCTTTGGCTGGCTCAAGACCGGCGCCGGTCTCGCCGGCATCGTCCTGGCCACGTTTCTGGTGACATCCTGGGCGCTCAAAGGGTCGGGGGTCGCCTGGATGCCTTATTCCGAAGAGCTCCTGGCCGAGGCCCGGAGCCTGAAAAAACCGATCGTCATGGATTTTTATGCGACCTGGTGCACCCCCTGCCGCGAACTCGAGGAAATCACCTTCCATGATGCGGCGGTCGTCAAACTGGCTGAAAACGCTTTTGTGATGGTCAAGGTGGATGTCACCGGGAGTGACAACCCGACCCACGATCGACTGCTGCGGGAGTATGGCATCAAGGGGGTCCCAACGGTCGTGTTTCTGGACCCCGAAGGCAATGAACGCCGGGAGCTTCGGCTGGTGGATTACCTGTCGGCCGATCAAATGCTCGACCGCATGACCCAGCTATTAAAAAGCGGCGGCTGAAGAAAGGAGACGATGCGTGCTGAAAGTGAGATTCTTCCTCAACGAGCCCAACGGCAAGCCGTGAAAGAACTTCAAGAGCATGCTGCCCAGGCTGGGCGCCAATTATCCGATCGAGATCGAAGTGACCTCCAAACCCATGGCCGAGTACCAGTCCGATGAGTACTTCGAGCTGGATCTGCCGGCGGCCCCCGCCGTCATGGTGGGGGATGAAATCGTAGTGGAAGGGGCCAACGTTTCCGCGCAGGAAGTGGAAGCGGCCATCCGGCGCCACCTGGGTGTGGCAGAGCCCGTAGCCCCCAAGAAGGGCTTCTTCCGCCGCCTTTTCGGCGGATAATCGGGCCGCACTTCACCATTCTCAGCAAGGTGGAGATTTGCACATGCTGCGACTTGAAAAGGAAGTTGTAACCGCCCGGTTCATCTCCCCGTCCGGCGAGGCGGTGCAGGCGCCGATTGAAATCCGCACCAACCCCATCACGGGGCGCACCAGCCGGGTCGCCTTCAGCCGCATCGGGGAACGCGAAGCCGGAACGGATTTTATGCCCGCGCCGCCGCCGTTTGCCGGCGACACCTCCCAGTGCCCGTTCTGCCGCTCCAGCCTGCAGTCAAAGACCCCGAGACTGCTCCCGGAATTGGCACCGGATGGGCGGCTGGTCCGAGGCGGTTCTGTCCTGTTTCCGAACCTGTTTCCCTACGGCGCCTATTCCGCCGTGAGTCTCTTCGACGATACCCATTTCGTGGAAATCGGCACGGCGTCACCGGCCTCC
>JBFYWS010000324.1:0-4487 GCA_041310935.1 Desulfobacteraceae bacterium
AGGCCCGGGAAAATGTCCGAGATGATGTTGATCCACAAAAGCTGCATGACGTTGAGCGGAAACCCCAGCCCCAGCGCCATGCACGTGAACATGACGAGGATCTCGGTCATGTTGGTCGACAGGAAGAAGTGCACCGACTTGCGGATGTTCCCGTAGGTGGTGCGGCCGCCGCGCAGGGCCTCGACCAGATGTTCCAGGTTGTCGCCCTCGATGATGATATCCGCCACCTCGCGCGCCACGTCGGTACCGGATTCGCCCATGGCGATGCCGATGTTGGACGCTTTCAGCGCTGGGCCGTCGTTGATGCCGTCCCCGGTCATGGCCACGATCCGCCCGGAGGCCTGCAGGGCCTGCACGATGCGCAGCTTGTGGGCCGGGCTGACCCGGGAGTAAACGTGCACGTTCTTGGCCAGCGCCTGCAGCCGCTCCGGGTCGAGCGAGGTGAGTTCGGCCGAGTCCAGGATCTTGAGCGGTTTTTCGCCTCCGAGCGCAAGCTCGCGGGCCACGGCATAGGCAGTGGTGCTCTGGTCGCCGGTGATCATCACCGTTTCGATGCCGGCGCGGTGGAAGACGTCGATCAGCTCCTTGACTCCCTTCCGCACGGGGTCGGACATGCCGGCCAGCCCCAGCCAGACCATAGGCGCGGTTTCGTTGATCGCCTGGTTCAGTCCGAAGCGGTTGAAGGCGAAACCGAGCACCCGCAAGCCGCGGCCGGCCATACGGTCGTTTTCGATGTGAATCTCCTGCCGGCGGTCCTCGGTGAGGATGACCACTCGGCCGTCCACCATCTCGCGGTCACAGAGATCGAGCACCTCGTGCGGGTTGCCCTTGGTGAAGATGTAGCGGCAGTCCTGCGAGGGGCAGGAGTGCAGGCTGCTCATGTAGAGCTGGTTTTCGGACCGCAGCCGCAGGTCGACGAAACGGAAATCGTCCTGCAAGCCGACGATGTCGATCCCGGCTTCGAGAGCCACCTGCATCAACGCCTTCTCGGTGGAGGAGCCGAACAGCTCGACCTTGCCGTTTTCGTCACGGCGCGTGATCTTGATTTCGTTGCAAAGGGCACAGACGATGAGCAGGTGGCGGATTTCACCGATGCCCAAAATGTCGCGCCCATCGGAAAGCGGCGAGATGCGGTTGTCGCAAACCTCGTGCCGGGTTCGGCCGGCGAAGATTCCCGTAACCGACATGCGGTTTTCGGTGATGGTCCCGGTCTTGTCGAGACAGACCGTCTGCACCGCCCCGAGAGTTTCCACGGCCTGCAGCCGGCGCACGAGCACCCCGTGGCGGCGCAGGTCGGTGATGCCCATGGCGAAATTGATGGTGGCCGCAGCCGGCAAGCCTTCGGGCACCGCCGAGGCCGCCAGCGAAATGGCCATCTTGAGCATCTGAACCAGCCCGTAGCCGCGCATGAACCCGATCCCGAACACCACTCCGCAGATGGCACCGCAGGCGATGACGAGCTGGTTGCCCATAAGTGTCAGCTGCAGTTCAATCGGGGTCTTGGGCGTATCGGTTTCCGAGAGCATGGCCTGCAGCATGCCGACCTCAGTGAAGCGGCTGGTCGCCACCACCACGGCCAGGCCCTGGCCGCCCGTCACCAGTGTGCCCATGTAGACCATGTTGGACCGGTCGGCGAGCGGGGTGTTTTCGTGCTTAAGGCGCCCGGGGTCCTTGTGCACCGGCATACTCTCGCCGGTCAGCATGGATTCGTCGACGCTCAGCCGATGCGCCTTAAGGATGCGGCTGTCGGCGGCCACGTAGGTCCCGGGTTTCAAAACCAGCAAGTCTCCGACGACCACCTCCTCCACCGCCATGTGGATCTCGCGGCCGTCGCGGATGACCTCTGCCGTCGGATGCACCAGCTCCTTGAGGGACTCCATGGTTTTTTCGGCGCCGCTTTCGGTAAAATAGCCGATGACCGCGTTGGCCACGACCACCCCGCCGATGACGACCGCATCCAGCAGCCCGCCGGTCAGCGCCGATATCCCGGCCGCGGCCCCCAGCAGGTAGACGGGCAGGGAGTTCAACTGCTCAAAAAAAATTTCCGCCCCGGAGCGCGCTTCCGGCTTCGGCAGCAGGTTAGGGCCATGCTCTTTCAGATGCTCCCCGGCAGCCGCTACGGAAAGACCGTTCGCCGGATCGGTGCGCATGATGGCAGTGACCGCCTCCGCTTCGAGCGTGTGCCAGGGCTTTTTGACCTGTTCCTTGCCCTCCTCGGGCGGGGTGAGAAACCGCTTCAGGGTCTCGATGGGCAGCTGCCGTGCTGTGGATGGCGCCGGCACGGAAGCCGCACGGGTGGTCTGAGGATCGGAGACATCGCTCCCTGCCGCTCCCTGTTGGGCCTCGATCAGGATGTCTTCCAGCAGAAAGGCGATGGTGTGGTGGTTGTTGTTGGAGTTGTAACTGACCAGGATGTTGCCGGTGCGGGTGCTGGCCGAGGCCGAAAGGATGTCCTTTTCAAGGTCGAGACGCTGCTCGAGAAAACGCTTGAAGGAATCGGATCCGAGAAGCCCTTCGACCTTGAACCGGGCTCGTCCCTCGATCGTGGTGTGAATGGCCTCAATCACTATCACCGCCTCGTCTGCGAGGCCGCCAAGGGGCAACCGTTGACCGAAGCGCCCTGAAAGAAGATCACGCCTGAACCCCCGCGGCAGCAGATATAAATTGTGAATGATTCACAAACGCGAGTTAGGATTTAATTAGATTGATGTTAGAAATGCGTGGAAGGGGTCAATCGGCTTGCCGGGCGGTCTCGCCCTTGGCGGCCTTTTCGATCACGTACATGGAGACAAGCCCGAAGGCATACCAGAAGGCCGTGTACCAGGGTGGAATGATGAACCGGCCCCGCGCCAGCTGGTAGATGCCGGTGCAGAGAAGTGCGAAGAAAATACCGCTGGGAAGATCGATTTTTCCCCCGGTGATCGTGCGCAGCGACCGGTCGATGCTCCCCACCGGTTGGACGATGCTGTGCATGACCGGAAGATCAGCGCTTTTTCCGATCTTCAATTCGAAAAGCTTGTGCTCGCGGGCATGGGCTGTGATCTCCCCGGTGTCGAGTTTATTATCGACGCAAAGCACGCTCCCCGTAAGGGGGTTCGCCGCGAGGTGCTTGAACTTCCGGAGCCCGGACAGGCTCTTGAGCACATTCGCAAAATACCCCGCGTCTCCCTTGCGGGAAGCGACTTTGATCCGCAGCCGATCAGCGGATTGGTGGCAGATGGATGCCTCGGGCAGGTCCACCGGGTTGGTCCTTTCACTTCTGAGTCCGCACCGTTTAACCGATCAGGCGGCTTGCTTCTTGGCCTTGGCTGGGGCCTTATGGCTCTCGGTGATCCCCGCCTTGGCTTCGGCGGCGATCTCCGCCTTGGCTTCGGCGGTGATGTCTTCGAGGGCCTCCTTGGTTTCGGCCATGGCCACCAGCGTGCCCTCATAGGCGAGGAGCCCGCCTTTGATGAGGCCCTTGGCCACCGGCTTCAACACGCCGGAGATCACCGGCAGAACGATCGGGGCCAGCAAAACCACCGCAGCGCCGATCGCCACACCGCCACTGATTCCAAAAATGTTCATTGTGAGCCTCCTTGGTGTGCTTTGTGAAGTTGGGTTGTTCACACTAGACGTCGCGGTTGTTCAGTTAGAGGGAACGCTGAAAAATTATGAGAACATTGCCCCCGGAGAAATACCGTGAGGGTTTTATGATAGGAAAACTAATTGATGTTGGCTCTGTTGTCAAAAAAATAAGTCATTAATTTACCTAAAACAACCCTATAGTTTCCACGCTTCAGGTTAGACTAAAATTTGTGCTGCGCTAGTTTTTTATGAGAAGGCAAGATTCAGCTTTAACCCACTTCGATTTTGGTCACCTTTTTCTTGCGCTTGGAAGGGTGCTGCTTTTCGAGGTGTTCAATCCGCCCCTCCGCCCAGGCCCGAATGGCCTTAAGCAATTCGAGCTGGGAGCTCTGGAGGTGCCCGCCGATGTCCGACCCCGCTCCGAAGAGGTCATCCAGGCTCTTGAAAAAACTGCCGACGGGGCAACCCGCGGTCGCTTGCCTGCGCTTGTCCTTACTCATGCGCGCCTCCACTGAAGGTGATGTTCAAGTACGGTTCCTCGATTTTCGCTTTCACCGATGTGCGCGACGCTACCTGTTTCGGGAGCAGGATGTGCCGCTTGTAGCTGCCGATGCGCAGAATCAGCTCACCGGAAATCATGCTGAGATCGATGTTCTCTTTCACCACGAAGGGTAGCTTCAACCTCAGGCAGTAGTGTCCGTCCTGCTTGATCAATCGATAGGGCTCCTCCGCAACGAAGCGCTCCAGGGGGTCGGCCGGTCCATAGATGCTGGCGGACAGGGCGTTGAGGCTTTCATATCCCACGATTTCCGATCCGAAGAGGTTCACCGGCAGAATCGGGACGGGATGAAAATACTCCTCGGCCTTGCGGAGGTTGATCGCCTGGCCTCGTCGCCACTCCTCAAAATAGGCATCCGTCA
>JBFYWS010000332.1:0-3322 GCA_041310935.1 Desulfobacteraceae bacterium
GATCATCGGCAGAATGGTCGGGGTGAAGTAGGCGGTGCGCACGACCGCCCGGCCGGGCAGTTTGCCGTTGACCCAGACGGCCATGAGCAGCGCCAGGCAGACGCTGACGGGGATGGTGCCGAACGCGTAGATAAAGTTATTTTTAAGCACCTGCCAGAACACCGGGTCGTTCGCCATGTAGGCGTAGTTGTCCAGCCCGACGAACCGGCTTGGCCGGCCCTGGCGCGGTGTCGAGAAGAAGCTTGCGAATATGCCGCTGACGATCGGGTAGTGGGTAAAGGTCACCATCAGCACCGAGGCCGGCAGAAGCAGCAGCCAGGCATGAACCCAGCGGGCGGTTTTAAAATCAAGACGCATCATGGCACGGTCTATAACCCGGGAATCCGAACTGTCCCCTCCCCTGACCCCTCCCGCAAGGGGAGGGGAAAGAAATCGGCGCAAGCCGATTTCTTTAACGGTAGTCCTTGAGCACCCGCTCGGCCTGCTGCTGGGCGCCGGCCAGAGCCTCCTGGGGCGGCTTGCCGCCGGTGAGAACACTCTGGATGGCGTCATCCAGGAGTTTCTTCACCCGGGCGTTCTCGTGCACGGAGAACTCGGCCACGGAGTACGGAAACTGGTCGCGCGCCACGGCCGCCGCCGGGAAGTCGGCCACGTATTTTTTAAGGGTCGCCGTGTCATAGGCGGCCTGACTCGTGGCCACGTAGCCCGTCGCAATGGACCAGCGGGCGCTCAGTTCGGGCGCGGTCATGAACTTGATGAACTTCATGGCGGCCATGCGCTCCGCCGGGGTGGTCTTCTTGAAGAGGTAGAAGTTGCCGCCGCCGGTGGGCGAGCCGCGGCGCTTGCTGGCCGGCAGCATGCTCACGCCGAAGTCGAACTTGGCGGCATCGCGTACCGCGGTGAGGTTGCCGGTGGTGTGCCACATGATCGCCGTCGCACCCTCGAGGAACTTCTGGCGCAGGGTGCCCCAGTCGACCGTGCCCTCGGGCATCACCTTGTGCTTGACCGCCAGGTCGCGCCAGAACTGCAGGGCCCCGACAACATCGGCATGGTCGAAGTTGGTCTTGTTGCCGTCCGGGTTCATGAGCACCTGACCGTTTTGAATGCACAGGGCCTGGAACATCCAGTAGGCGTAGCCGGTGGAGGGGATCTGCACGCCCCAGCGGGTGACGTTGCCGGCGGCGTCCTTCTTGACCAGCTTCTGGGACATGGCGACCATCTCCTCCCAGGTAGCCGGCGGCTTGTTGGGGTCGAGGCCGGCTTCCTTGAAGGCATCCTTGTTGTGATACATGACGATGGTCGAACGCTGGAACGGCACGCCCCAGATTTTGCCCTTGGCCTTGGAGTTCTCCATCAGGGCGGGATAGAAGCCCGACAGCCACTGCTTGTCCTCGGCCGAGGTCGCGACCTCGTCGAAGGATACCAGAACGTCCTGGTCCATGAGCTCGAAGACGTCGATGGAGAAGAGCACACTCAGCTGCACCGGCTGGCTCGCCTTGAGCGCGGCCAGGGCTTTGACGCGGGTGTCGTCGTAGTTGCCGGCGTAAACCGCCTTGACCTTGATGTCCGGGTTGGCTTTTTCGAACTCCACAATCATGTCGTCGATGACCTTGGTGATCGGCCCGCCGACGGCCACGGGGTAGTACATGTTGAGTTCCACCGCTGCCTGGGCGGCTGTCCCGCCCAGGGCGCAGACTGCCAACGCGAGCCAGAACAGAACCTTGATCATGCCATGTTTCATTACGAGCCTCCTCCTGTTGGGTTCCTGTTGGCCCGGCACACGCTCGGTCCGGGCAATTGGCCGTTACCCCGCATGGCGCCGGCCGCTGCGGGCTTCGAAAAAATGACTTTCAGCCTGCGGCCACGTCATGTGAATTCGGTCGCCGGCGGCCAGTTTGACCCGGCCGGGCAGCCGGACGATCAGCTCGCACGCCCCGATCCTGCATGCAACAAGGCTGTCCGCACCTAAATATTCCAGGCTGAGCACGTCCGCCGCCAGGCCCGCATCGGCCAGGCTGATCTTTTCAGGCCGCACCCCCACTATGAGCCCCGCGAGCACTCCCTGGGGCAGGCTGCCGGCCAGGTTGGCATACGCCCAGCAGAGGACATCGGCGTTGTCGAGCGGCAGCAGGTTCATCGGCGGGGTGCCGATGAAGCCGGCGGCGAAGACGGTGGCCGGGCGGGCGTAAAGCTCTTCCGGGGGGGCAAACTGCTCGACGCGGCCGGCGTTGAGAAGCACGATCTTGTCGGCCATGGTCATGGCTTCGACCTGGTCGTGGGTAACGTAGATCATGGTGATCCCCAGTCGCTGCTGGAGGGTGCGGATCTCCCGGCGCATCTCGTGGCGCAGCTTGGCATCCAGGTTGGACAGGGGCTCATCCATGAGGCAGACCGGCGCCTCGCTGACGATGGCTCGACCTAAAGCGACGCGCTGGCGCTGGCCGCCCGAAAGCTCGGCCGGCTTGCGCAGCAGCAGACCCTGCAGGCCCAGCAGCTCCATCGCCCGCTCCAGCCGGCGCTTACGCTCGGCCGCTGCAAGCTTGCGGACCTTGAGGCCGAAGACGATGTTCTCGGCGACGCTCAGGTGGGGAAACAGTGCGTAGGACTGGAAGACCATCGAGAGGTTGCGCTTGGCCGGCGGCAGCCCCGTGACGTCCCTGCCCTCGATGCGGATGGCGCCGGCGCTGACGGTCTCCAGCCCGGCGATGAGCCGCAGGACGGTTGACTTGCCGCAGCCCGACGGGCCCAGCACCACCAGGAGCTCGCCGGCCGGTGCCGTGAAGCTGACCTGGTCCACCGCCTGCACGTCGCCCCAGGACTTGGAGACTTTTTCGAGTTCGATCTGCATCAGGTTGGCTTCAGTCTATCCTGCTAAAATCATATCGCATCCCTAACACCGGCGCCCCTATCCGTCAACTCAATCTATTAAGGAGACAGGACCGTCTCCCATCCGGCGCAACGCCGCCGGAAGCCCCCGCATCCATGAAATTTCCCCCGGCATTCTAAACTTGATGGACTCGTATAAGGTCTCCATAACCGATGGCTTTGTAAAAAGCCCAAGTTCAAGGCGCGCGAATACCATGGAGTGAGGCGTATCCGCCGGAGGCGGACCGCAGCGACAGTCCGCCGCAGGCGGAAAGCGCAACGCCGAAATTGGGCTTTTTACGAAGTCATCAGCTTCGAGCTGATTTTCCCCTTCAGCCACGCAATCCACGCGTCAAGCCCCTCGCCGGTGCGGGCGGACATCTCGAAGACCGGCATGCCCGGGTGCACCTGGTGGATGTAGCCGAGGGCCTTCTCCTTCTCGTACTCCAGGTGCGGG
>JBFYWS010000341.1:0-4001 GCA_041310935.1 Desulfobacteraceae bacterium
CAGTTTGACGGGAAGGCGATTCACTCCGTGGGGTGCATGGCCCGCATCACCGAGGTGCTGCACCGCTACGAGGACGGCCGCATGGACATCATGACCCGGGGCGGGCAGCGGTTTTTCGTCAAGGAACTGTTCGAAGAGAAGCCCTACACGGAAGCGCGGGTCGTTTTCTTCGACGATGAGGATGTCGTGGAGGCCGCCGACGCGGCGGATGCCATGGACGCCGTGCGGGCCATGCTGAAGGAACTCGAAGAGAGCGGGTTTCTGTCGGATCCGATCGAAGCCGCGGCCCTATCCGACCCCAAGGCGCTCTCGTTTGCGATCGCCGCCCTTGAGGGCTTCACCCACGAGGAGCGGCAGCGTTTCGTCGAGATGACATCCAGCATGGAGCGGTTGAAGAAAAGCGTCGAGGCGCTGGGTCGGATCGTGGAGCGCGTCCAGTTGACGCAGCAGATCGAAAAAATCATCGGCGGCAACGGCCACCCGCCGAAATCGATCCTGGGTAATCTATCGAAGTGACGCCGGCGGGGAGGGCGGCTCCCCGAGGCGGGCTGTTCTATCAAGGGTGTTGAAAAACAAGCATCAGGCCGTCAGCCAAGGCAGATGTGAGCTTGAGGCAAGAGGCTTGAGGCTCGAAGCTAAAAAAAATCAGGCACCGTCAGCCAGGCTTCCAGCTTCGAGCTTTAAGCCTTCTTCAGATAAGCATTTACAAAAGCCGCACAACGCCGGATCACGGCCTCAGGCGCAGTTGTTCAACACCCTTGCTACTGAACCGCCGGAAGCCACAGGTAGTAAAAGCCGGTCTGGAATGACGGCAGCAGGCGCGATAGCCCCACGTCCACCAGGGCGGCCGGCCGGTTGCTCTCGTAGGACGTGACCGGGTTGTAGATGTTGTCGTTCGGGTATTCGATGCGGCGATAGACGACGACCCGGGCAGTCTCCGGCAGGTTTGAAAGCGTGCGGGCTTCCTTCAGACCGTCCGACATGTAGCCGATGCTGTCCACCAGTTTCAGGCTCAGGGCCTGGTCCGCCAGAAAGACGCGCGCCGAGGCTACCTCGTTCAGGGCGGCCGGGTCGAGGTGGCGGTGCCGGGCCACCAGTTCGATGAAGCGTTTGCCCAGCTGGTCGGTCATGGCTTGGAAAATCTGCTCCTCCTCCGCGGTGGTGGCCCGGAAGGGGGATCCGATGTCCTTGTTGATGCCGGATTTGCTCACCTCCACCGCGACCCCGATTTTCTCCATCAGCCCGGACACCTTGGGCCGGATGAAGATGACCCCGACCGAGCCCGTGACGGTGGTGGGGTGGGCGATGATCCGGTCGGCGGGCAGCGCGATGTAGTAAGCCCCGGAGGCGGCCACATCCAACATGGCGGCGACCACGGGCCGGCCGGTTGCTTCCTTGAAGCGGACGATCTCGTTATAGAGGATGTCGCTTGCGGTCACCGAGCCGCCGGGGGAGTCCAGCTGCAGGACGACCGCCTTGATCATCTTGTCCTGGGCGGCTTTGCGCAGGTGGGAAACCACCTCCTGGACGACACTCGGTTTGGTCCGCATGAACCCCTCCTCGGGGGAGTCCGAGATGACCCCCCGGATGGGGATCACGAGGATTTTTTCCTCCGTCTTGCCCTCGAGGGTGGACTCTATGAGCGGGTCCGTCTGGCTCGGGAAGAGCTTGATCCGCGGCGCGATGCAGCCGCTTGTCAACATCAGAACGGATGCCAGAACGACCAACGTGGTTTTGCGCATGGGTTCCACCCTTAAAGCAGGAGGCACGTTTTTCAGCCGCGAGGGATGTCGCGGCCGGTTGCCTCTCTGCCAGCCTGAGTTTGGGTTATGAAAGCAGGTCGGCTGTTTTCAGAATGTCTCGAATTTCGGATCGTTCCTTGTCGGTTGCCGGCAAGAGCGGGGGCCGGGGGTCGCCGCCGAAATAGCCCAGCATGTCCAGGGCAACCTTCAGCCCGGGCACGCCATAGGTAGCCGTGACAGCGGTGTTCACGGGAAGCATCTTGATCTGGAGCTTGCTGGCGGCTTCGATTTCCCCTTTTTTCACCAGATTGAGAATCCGCACGCACGCCTTCGGCGCCACGTTGGCCAGAGCGAGCACCCCGCCTACGCATCCCAGGGTGAGGGCCCCGAACAGCGCGCCGGCAGTGCCGACCAGGACGCTGAAATCCTCGCCCACGGCGTTGACGACCTCGCCCAGGAAGCTCACATTGCCGGAGCTGTCCTTGATCCCGATGATGTTGGGGTGTTGCGAAAGTTCTGCCACCAGGCGAACGCTGACGCTGATGTGCGTGAACTTGGTGACGTTGTAGATCAGGATGGGGATGTCGCTCTTGTCGGCGACGGCCGTGTAGTGCTGCAGGAGGGCGGCTTCGTTCATGCGGCCGCCATAATAGAATGGCGTCACCACCAGGGCGGCATGGGCGCCGAGCCTGGCGCACGCGTTGGTGAGCTTGATGGTCTGCCAGGTCGACTCGCAGCCTGTTCCGGCGATGATTCTTTTGCCGGAGGCCGCGGACTGGACCACGGTCTTGACGACCTCGAGTTTTTCCTCGTCGTCCAGGTAGATGTATTCGCCGTTCGATCCGAATGCCACGTAACCCGACAGTCCGGTTTTGTTCCACTTTTGGATGTTGGCGGCAAGCTTGTCATAGGCCACTTTCCCGTCCACGAACGGGGTCGTTATGGGTGGAAAGATTCCATGCAGGTCCGAAGGCTTCATTGTCGTCTCCTCTTTAGGCTGATGAACAGCCGCTCTTTTATTATAATTTGAGCCTCAGCCGTTATAGCGCATGCCAAGCAGGATGTCACCTTATTAAGACCATTCCGCCGGTGGCACCCAACTAAAAATAGTCTGGGGCGTCAAACGACGCCCCAGACTATTTTCAACACCGTGCTATTCGAATTCGCGGATGCTGGCGATAGAGACCCCCATGGAACAATCGGTTGACTTCTCCAGGACGATGTCGATGACGTAGGGGCCACCGGATTCCTGTGCGCGTTTGAAGGCGGCCTTCAGGTGGCCGGGGTCGGTGACCCGTTCGCCCGTGGCGCCGCAGGCCTCGGCGAATTTCACAAAATCGAACCCGCGGCCTTCGTTGACGCCGTCATACCAGATCTCCACTTCGCATTCCATTTCGTAGACGTACTTTTCAGCCTGCCGGATGAGGCCCAGGTACCCATTGTTGAGGACCAGGATGATGAAGGGCACGTTGTACATTACGGCGACCGGCAGCTCTTCCATGCAGAACTGGAACCCGAAATCGCCCACCACCTGCACCACCTGCTTGTCCGGCCGCGCGACCTTGGCCCCGATGGCGGCCGGCATGTCCCATCCCAGGGGGCCGGCTCCGCCGCAGTCGAGGTAGTGGCGGGGTTTTTCGATTTCCTGCATCTGGCCGGACCAGATCTGGTTGAGGCCGATGCAGGTCACGAAGATGGTCTCCGGGCCGAAGAACTCGTTGATCTCTTTGTACACCCGCGGTGCCTTGATGGGGATCGTGTCGTAGTCCATCTTGCGCTTCAACGCGGCCTTGACCTCGGGTATGGCAGCCGCCCACGGAGACGGCTTGGCGGCCGGCCGGCGCTTTTTAACCTCTTCGAGAAGGGCGGAAAGCGCTTTTTTCGCGTCGGAAACGATGGCCAGTTCGGGCATGATATTCTTGCCGAGCTGGCCGGGGTCGATGTCGATATGGATGAACTTGCGGTTGGCCGTGTAGGTCGCGGTATCCCCGGTGTGGCGGTCATTGAAACGCACGCCGACGGCGAGCACGAGATCCGACTCCAGGAAGGTCTTGTTGCCGGAGCGCGTGTTGCACTGGATACCGACATGGCCGGCGGCCAAGGGATGGGAGTACGGGATGCCGCTCTTGCCCATGTAGGTGGTCACCACCGGGGTCTGGAGGTATTCCGCCAACTGGATGAAGAGGTCGCAGGCTTCGGCGATGATGACCCCTCCACCCAGAAGCATGACCGGCTGCTTGGCAGCCAGAACCAGGTCGA
>JBFYWS010000363.1:0-10174 GCA_041310935.1 Desulfobacteraceae bacterium
CTTCGTCCTGCGTGGCCATGTCGCCGGCGGAGAACCACCCGTTGTGAAAGGCGCCGGCCGTCTTTTCGGGCAGCTTGTAATACTCCTTGAAGAGCATCGGGCCGCGGGAGTGGAGCTCACCCACCTTGCCGGCCGGGACTTCCTTTTTATCGGTGTCCAGGATCTTGATGAACTCGGTGCCCAGGGACTCGAACCCGATGGACCCGAGCTTTTTCATCTGGTACTCGGGCTTGAGCACGGTGACGATGCCAGCCTCCGTCGAGCCGTAGGCCTCGTAAAGCTGGACGTCGGGGAAGAACTCCATGATGGCGAGTTTCATGCTCTTGCGCACCGGCGCCGACGAGCACAGGAGCTTGCGGATGGAGCTGCGGTCATGGGTTCGCGCCTCCGGCGGCGCATTTAGGATGAGGTTGTAGTGGGTCGGGATGAGCGAGATGAAGGTTATTTTTTCGCGCGCGACGATTTCAAGGATTTCCTCGGCGCGGAAAGAGCGGGCGGGGTGGATGTAGACCGAGCCGCCGATGTAAAGGAACGTGAAAGTGAAAAACGTCGAGTTGATGTGACAGAGCGGCATGACGTTCATGCACACATCGTGCTCGTTGAAACCGAAGTCGATCGCATTGATCAGGTAAAAGGCGATGTGGGACTCGTGCGTGCGCACCACACCCTTGGGCCGGCCGGTCGTCCCTGAGGTGTAGATCAGGATCCACGTGTCCCCCGGGAAAACCTCGCACGCGGGTTCGGTTTCGGCAGCGGGGGCGATGAGATCGTCATACGTGCGATACCCCGGAGCGGGTTTGCCGACAACGATGAAGTTAGCGGCCGGGATCAGGGGCAGCCGCGGCCGGATCGGGTCCACCGTGCCCACAAACTCGTCGTGAACGATGAAGGCTTTGACGTCGGCGTTGCCGGCGATGTATTCAACGTCCGGGCTGATGAGCCGGAAGTTGATCGGCACGATGACGATGCCGGTCTTGGCCGCGGCAAGGAAGGCCTCGATGATCTCGATGCTGTTCTCCAGCAGGACGGCTATCTTGTCGCCTTTTTTCAGGCCGAGCGAGAGCAGGCTGTGGGCCAGCTTGTTGACCCGCCGGTTGAGCTCGGGGTAGGTGAGGCCGCGGTCGCACTCCTTGAGGGCGACGGTCCGCGGGAACTTCTTCGCGTTGACTTTCAGAATCTGACCCAGGTTAAGCCAGCCGGCCATGGTTGTTTCTCCCTTTTCAAGAATCAGCCGTTTTTCAGGCTGATTCTTTCAGGCTGATCCGTGCGTCCACCACGAACACGTTGTCCGCGAAGGCCTTGATTGGGTTGAGGTCCATTTCCTGGATTTCGGGGAGATCCGTGAGCAGCCGGGAAAGCCTCTGCAGAATTTCCGTGAGCCGGTCCTGGTCCACCCCTTTCTGGCCGCGCACGCCCTGCAGCAGCGGGGCGCCCTTGATGGCTCCGAGCATCTCGCGCGCCTCCGCGGGGCTGATCGGCGTGAGGTTGAAGACCACATCCTGCATGACTTCGACGTAGATCCCGCCCAAGCCGAACACCACCGCATGGCCGAGGCCCTCTTCGGCCTTGGCGCCCATGATGAGCTCGAGCCCGTCCGGAAGGAATTTCTGGACGAAGAAGCGCAGGTCCGGCGCGGTGATGGCTTTTCGCATCTGCGCGGCTGCGGTCTTGACGGCGCTGGCGCTGGCGAGATTGAGGGCGACCCCGCCCATGTCGCTTTTGTGCACAACGGATGCGGCCTCCGCCTTGACGACCACCGGGAAGCCGATTTTCGCGGCGGCTTCGGCGGCCTCGGCCGGTGTGGCGGCAAGCTTCCATTTGGCCACCGGTATCTTGTAGGCCTCGAGGATGCCGTAGACCTCGGCCGCCGCCAGGCTGTTGCGGCCGGCGGAGCGGGCCTTGTCCATGATCTTGCGGGCCTTGTCCGGTTTGACGTCGCTGAAGCGCTGCACCGCCGCGGTCTCGCGGCTGCGAAGGAGGTGGTATTGCACCAGCGCCGCCATGGCCCGGGCCGCCTCGCCGGGCAGCGGGTAGCAGGGCACCCCGCCCTCGCGCAGGATTCTGACCACTTCCGACCACTGCTGTTTGTCGGTCATCAGGTTGCAGACCATCGGCTTCCGGCGCTGCTGGTTGACGGCGACGATCTCCCGGGCGATGCTCTCGTTGTCCACGAAGAAGGGCGTGACGAAGTTTACGAAGACGCAGTCGAAGGAGTCGTCTTCCATCATGACATCCATGCAGGCCCGGTAGTGCTGGGCCGTGCCCGTGGCGAGAACGTCGACCGGGTTGCCGACCGAGGCCTCGGGGTAGAGGGCTGCCTTCAGCCGGGCATGGGTTGCTTCCGAAAGCGGGGGCAGGGTGCAGCCCGCGCCGACCAGGACGTCGGTGGCGATGACCGCCGGCCCGCCGGTGTTGGTGATGATGCCGACCCGGTTGCCTTTCGGGATCGGCTGGGTAGCGAAGGCGGCGGCGGCCTGGATCAGGTGGCCCTCGTCGCGGAAGGAGAGGATCCCCGCCTTTTTGAAGATGAGATCCGTGGCGATGTCCTCCTTGGCCAGCCCGCCGGTGTGGGAGGCGGCCGCCTTGGCGCCTTCCCGGGTGCGGCCGGCCTTCATCGCCAGGATCGGCTTCTGGGCCGCGACCGCGGTCGCCGTCTGCATGAAGTTGGCCGGGTCCCGGAGGCCTTCGACATAGGTCACGATGACCCGTGTGCCGTCATCGTCCCCCAGATAGCGCATGATCTCGGGGATGGTGACATCGACGGCATTCCCGTTGGAGGCATAGATGCGGGTGCCGACACCCGCCTGGGCGAAGGCCTGGTGAACGACTTCGGCAACCCCGCCGCTCAGGGCGACGATGGAGATGAATCCCGGCTCCGGCTTCGTGAAGGTGAAGTTGCAGTAGGCGCGGATCGCGGCGTCGCTGTTGATGATTCCCTGGCAGTTCGGTCCTAATATTCGGATGCCGTAGCGCTTGGCTCTCGCCAGGAAGTCTTTTTCGATGGCCGTGCCTTCGGCGCCGGTTTCCGAGAATCCGCCGGAGTTGATGATGATGTGCTTGACCCCTTTTTTGCCGCACTCTTCCACCGCCTGAGGAACAAACTTGGCCGGGATGACCATGTGCACCACATCGATGTTGTCCGGGCAGTCCAGGATCGACTTGTAGGCCTTGATCCCGCGGACCTCGTCCGCGCTGGGATTGATGGGGTACACGGTTCCCGTGAAGCCGAAATCGACCAGGTTCTTGATCACCCGGTTGCCGATGGAAAGATCCTTGGTGGAGGCACCGATGACGGCCACCGATTTAGGCCTGAATAAGGAATCCAACATGGGGCGACTCTCCTTTTAGCGACTTGGCAAAGTATCCGATTCGTGGTGTGACGATCCGGCGACGTGACAATTCCCGTGCGGCAGATCAATGCCGGTGCTCCTGCAGTTGCTCGATGAAGGCCTCGACATTGGTCTTGGTCTGCTCATCGGAGATCATCCGCAGGTCGTTCAGATCGCCGTTGAGGGTCAGGCTCGGAAGGCCCGTCTGCTTTTCAAGGCGCTGGGGCATGCCGTAACGGCAGTTGGAGTTGTTCGGGCAGGTCTTGGCGTCGTGATAGATGACACCGTCGACCTTGAAAAACGCGAGCATGTTCTTGATGTACGACTCCTTGGCCTCGTCGGAGCGCACAATGAAGAGCTCCGTGTAGGCCCGGGCCATGCTGTTGAACGGGTCCTCGGGGTCGAGCGCCGAGAAGATCCAGCTGTTGCAATAGGTGGAGGCGAGCACGTTGGCGTTCAGTGCCGAGAAGAGCTGGGAATGGGCACTCAGCCGGCCCCAGACCGGCATGCCGTCCCAGTAGATGCGGTATTTCTCGTTTTCGACCGCGCCTTCGCCATTCTTGATGCGCTCCTGCAGTTCGGCCAGGAGGATCTTGTAGACATCGATGGCTTGCTGGGTTCCGCGGCCCACCACGGCCGGCCCCATGAGCGTCGTGCCGTCGAAAAAGGTGATGGGGGCGGGTTTGGCTGCGGCCGTGTCCAGGATTTTCTTCCACAGCTCCGAACACTCCCGGGAGAGGGCGACGGTGCGTTTCAGGTCGTTCAGTTCGAACTTCTTCCCGGCAATCTTCTCCAGCGGCGGGATCAGCGCCTCGAGCTGTTTGGCGATGGAGTAGATGTGCTTGTCGGTGACTTGGCTCACCCCGCGGTAGGTGTGGACCCCCAGCACCGGCGCGTCGAACTTTTCGCCGTACCAGTTGAACCAGTCCTGCACGTCCCGGCACTGATTGGTGTTGAACACCAGGACATCCGGTTTGGGGATGCTCTTGATGTTGAACGCCTTCTCGAGGGGGGTGACCCCCTTCAGGAAGGCGCCGATGTCGGCCGTCAGGTAAGAGCAGATCTCGGGGGAGTATCCCATGGCGTTCGCCACGGGAATGAAATCCGTCGCCATGCGGGTGGCGCCGAGCATGGCCGAGTGCGTCTCCGGGAAGTACACCTTAAAACCGAACGCGCGCAGAATTTCCGCCGGTCCGACGCTCGTGCACCACGCGATTTTGGGGGAGCCCTTTTGAGCGGCGGCATCCAGATCGAGATAGTAATCGCGCATGAAATTGTTCAGGTCCGCCGCGGCGGCAATTTTCTTCCTGACGGTTTTCTTCTCTTCGGGCATGGCACATCCTCCATTCGTTAACAGGTACTCGGCTAGTTGCCGTCACTTTTAACTACGAAATGCGCGAAATACGCAAAAGGGTTATTTCATTAAACAGTCAGCTGGCTTTCCTTTTCGCGCTTTTCGCGCATTTCGTAGTTCTTCCCCATCCGTCATTCCGGTTGGTTGTCCATCGCGTAGATCGCCGCCCCGATGGCGCCGGTCAGCTGCGGTTTCTCGGGGACCCAGATGGGTCTGGCGATGAGCTCCTCCATCATGCGGACCAGGTGCAGGTTGTGCGCGACCACCCCGCCGGTCATGACGACATTCTCGCTCATGGCGTCCATCTCCAGCACCCGCCGGATGACCGAAAAAAAGACGCCCTTGACGATGTCTTCGATCTTCTTGCCGTGGCGGATGTTTTCCAGCACCTCGGTTGCCGAGAACACCGTGCAGAAACTGCCGAGCTTGACCATGTCGGTGGAGCGCGCCGCCAGATCGTTCATGCGCTCCAGGGGAATGTCGAGCCGGGCCGACATCTCCTCCAGGAACGCGCCGGTGCCGGCGGCGCACTTGCGGTTCATCTTGAAGCTGGTGCGGCGTCCGGCCTCGTCCAGCTTGATGACCTTGTTGTCCTGGCCGCCGATGTCGATGATGGTGATCGCCGTCGGGAAATAGTGATAGCATCCGCCCGCATGGCAGCCGATTTCCGTGCGGGTATCCCGGGCATAGGTGACGTTCTTCCGGCCGTAGCCGGTGGAGATGGCGTTGACGATGTTCCCCTGCCCGGCGCCGGCCATCGCGAGGGACTGCTGCAGGCAGTCGTCGGCCGTGGCCGTGAAATCCGTTCCTGATTTCTGGACGGCGTAGCCGATCAGGGTTTTGGCGGCATCGAGAACCGCTACCTTGGTTCGTGAGGCACCGACATCCGCGCCGACATATATGGGCTGAACACTCACGCTGCGTTCTTCTCCGCCGGCGACGGCTCACCGGGTCTTTTTGGACTCGATGCCGGACTCCAGGCCTTTGACCAGCGAGAGCATGGTTCGGTTGAACGGGGTGTCGACCCCGGCGCGCTGCCCATACTCGACAAACTTGCCGTTGATGAAGTCCACCTCGGTGCGGCGGGTGGCCTCGATGTCCATCAACATGGAAGGCTTGTGGTCACCGGCCTTGCTCATGTACTCGATGGCGTTGGGGTAGAAGTCCCAGCCCAGGTTGATCTCGTTCGCCCGCGCGACCTGGATGCATTCCTTGACCAGGGCGTTCACGGTCTGGAAGACGATGGGGTCGTTCATGGCGCGGTTCATGGTGAGGCCCGTCACCGCGCAGACGGGGTTCATGCAGGCATTCAACACCCCCTTGCGCCAGACCATGGAGATGATCTGGTCCGTGCTTTCGGTGGTGAGACCGCAGCGGGAGAGTGCGGCGGCGATGGCCTCCGTGGCCCCCTTGGATTTCGGGTCGAGCTCCTGGAGGTAATGCGGGGGGTGATGGAACGGCAGCCGCACATGGCCCGGCGCCACCAGACCGCATCCGTAGTTGACCACGGCGCGCATGACCGGGCTCTTCCCGATGGCCTTGGTGAGTTCGAGCTCCGTGTCGATGCCGTTCTGCCAGCTGATGACGTACATGCCTTCCCGGTAAAAGCCCTCGATGGCGGAGGCGATCAGCGGCAGGGCGTTCGCCTTGACGGTGATGAAGATCACCTCGGGATCGTAGTGGGCCAGATCGTCGATCGCGAGACATGTGCGCGTCACCTTCTGCTGGAAGTTCTCGGCCCCTTCCAGCGTGATGCCCGGCTCGAGCGCGGGGGAGAGCAGCGCGGGAACCACGTCGCACAAGGTGACCTCGTAGCCGCCCCGGGCGAGAAAGGCGGCGACGATGCAGCCCACCGGACCGGCGCCGACGACGGCAAATCGGCTGGGTTTGAATTCGGCTGGATCCTTCATGGAAATGCCCTCCGCGTATGCGCTTAAGACATGAAGCTCGAAAAGAAAAAACCCGCCCGCATCCGGGCCCGGAGGAGCGGGCCGCTTACCTAAACTGCTTGGGGCGCTCGTCGACCACCCGCAATGCCTTGCCTTCGCTGCGGTTGATGAATTTCGCCTCGACGATTTCGACATCGACGCCGATGCCCATATTGCCCTTGATGTGGCCACCGACCTTGGCGGCGACCTCCAGGCGTTTTTCAGGACCGGCCTCGTAGATCTCCTTCTTGCCTTCCACCTGGACGGTGAGCTGATCGAGATAGCCCTTCTTGCGGACTACCAGGCGATACTGGGGCTCCACCTCGGGGATTTCCAGCAGCAGGGATTCAATTTGGGACGGGAACACATTGACGCCGCTGATGATCAGCATGTCGTCCGAGCGGCCGAAGATCTTGTCCATCTTGATGAAGGTGCGGCCGCAGGCGCATTTTTCGCGGCGCAGGCGGGTAATGTCCTTGGTGCGGTAGCGCAGCATGGGCATGGCGCGACGCTGCAGGGAGGTGAAGACCAGCTCGCCCTTCTCGCCCAGGGGCAGCACCTCGTAGGTCTGGGGGTCGATGATTTCCGCCAGAAAGTGATCCTCGTTGATGTGGATGCCGTCCTGGGCGACACAGTCGAAGCCCACACCCGGGCCGCACAGTTCGGTCAGGCCGTAGGCCTCCTGCGCCTTGATGCCCATGCGCTCCTCGATTTCCAGGCGCATCGCGGTGGACCAGGGCTCGGCTCCGAAGACACCGACCCGCAGGGGCAGCGTGCGGATGTCGACCTTCAACTCCTCCGCGCGTTCGGCGATCGTCAGGGCATAAGATGGCGTGCAGAAGAGCGCGGTCGCTCCAAAATCCTTCATCAGGGTGATCTGCCGTTCGGTCAGCCCCGAGCTGGTGGGAACCAGCGTGCAGCCGATGCGGGAGATGCCCTGGTGGAAGCCCAGGCCGCCGGTGAACAGGCCGTGGCCGTAGGCGTTCTGCGCGATGTCGTCGGGGCGGACACCTGCCGCCCAGAGCGTGCGCGCCATACAGTCGGTCCAATCGTTCAGGTCATCGGCCGTGTAGGGTCCGGTGATCGGCTTGCCGGTCGTCCCCGAGGAGGCGTGCACCCGCACGACCTCCGTGAGCGGCACCGCACACAGGCCGAAGGGGTAATTGTCCCGCAGATCGTTCTTGACGGTGAAGGAGAGCCGGGCGATATCCTCGAGCGATTTGATGCTGTTCGGCTTGACCCCCTTCTCATCCAGCTTTTGGCGATAGAACGGAACGCGCTCATAGACCCATGCCACGGTCTCCTTGAGCTTGCGCAGCTGGAATTTTTGAATCTCGGCGGCCGGCATCGTCTCCATCTTTTCATCCCAATACATCTGGCCGGCCTTTTTGACGTCGCGTGATTTGATCGCCATGGTCTTCATCCCCCCCTCGGTTGGCTCGCTCGTGCCGAGCGGGTCGGCACGGAATATCGGTTTCTGTTAAACGGTTTTACAGGCGGTATCAGGAATTCTGAGCCGCCGCAACGCCCATCTCGAACGCCTTGAGGTTGCCGTCCAGAAACGCCGGTTTGGTTTTGCGGCGCATGGCGGTCTTGACGTGCTCGGCGGTCAACGGCAGCACGCCCGTTTGCGTCAATGCGCCCAACAGGACCATGTTGACCGACAGCACATTGCCGGCCTCGCGGGCGAGTGTTGTGGCGTTGAAGGCGATCAACCGGGCGGTCTTGGCCCGGATCATTTCCTGGAGTTTCTTCAGGTCCGGATAGACGCCCATTCCGATATTGACGGTGAAGGGCATCAGCGGCGCGAGATTGGTGATCACCACCGAACGCGCATTGCATTTGCCGAGCGCGCGCAGCGTCTCCGCCGGCTCGAAGCCCATCAGCACATCGGCGTCCCCGTCGGAGATGATCGGGCTCTGGGCGTCGCCGAAAATAAGAGCGGACTCCACCACGCCGCCGCGCTGGGCCATGCCGTGGATTTCGCTCATATGCATCGGGACTCCCGCCAGCAGGGCGGCCTCTCCGAGAACGCTCGATGCCAGCAGGTTGCCCTGCCCGCCAACCGCCACCATGACTAACCGTTTGGTATCCATGTTATCCTTTCGTTGCGGCGTCCTTCACCGGCAGGATCGCATTCTCCGGACAGATCTGGGCGCAGAGCGCGCAGCCGGTGCACAGGTTTGCGTCGATCTTGATCCGGCCCTCCCAGACGTAAAACGCCGGGCAGGCCAGATGGTCCATGCAGTCGCGGTGGTTCCGGCACTTGTCGCTCACGTGGAAGGGCTTGCGCCGGGGTAGTTTCAGGCTGTTGGCGTAGAGCACGCACAGCTCCTGGGAGATGATGACGGACACCCCTTTGAAGGCCACGGCCTCCTTGATGGCGTCGATGCTCTTCTTGACCTTGTACGGTTTGATCACGGTCACATGGGGCACCCCGATGGCACGGACGACCGCTTCGATGGAGACACGGCCGTAGCCGTCGAGCTTGAGCTGCGCCATGTCCACGGCGGGGTTGGGCTGGTGGCCCGTCATGGCGGTGATGCCGTTGTCCAATATGACCAGGGTGAGGTCGTGGTTGTTAAAGACCGCATTGACCAGACCGGGGATTCCGGAGTGGAAAAAGGTGGAGTCCCCGATGAAGGAGATGACCTTACGGTCGCAGGCCCTGGAAAACCCCCCGACGGTCCCGGTGGAAGATCCCATGCAGAGCAGGTAATCCGCCATGGAGAGCGGCGGCAGCAGCCCGAGGGTGTAGCAGCCGATGTCGCTCGGGTAAACGGTGTCGCGGCCCTCGGCCGCCTTGCGGACCTCGTAAAAGGTGGCCCGATGCGAACACCCCGCGCACAGGGTCGGCGGTCTCTGAGGCAGCGGCGGCACATCGGAAAGATCGACCTGCGCCGGCGCCGTGTAGGAAAGCCCGAAGCAGGCGGCGATGTGTTTCCGGACCATGGCCGGGTCGTATTCGTAGAGCTGAGAAAAGAGATCCGGCGCCTTGCCGCGGATGGGGAGCGTCAGCCCGGCTTCCTGCGCGTAGGTCTTGGCGCTCTCTTCGAGATACGGTTCGCCCTCCTCCACCACCAGAACCTTATCGCACCCCTTGAGGAAGTTCTGGATCATCCGCACCGGCAGCGGATGCGAGAAGCCGATGCGCAGAATCGTTACCCGGTCGGCGATCTTCAGTTCCGCGACGGCGTCCCTGACGTAGTTGTAGCTGACGCCGTTGCAGAGGATCCCCCAGCGGCCCCGGCCCTCGACGATGTTGTAGGGGGAGTGCTCGGAGAGTTCGCGGGCCTTCGCCAGGTTCTGCAGCAGCTTGACGTGCAGCTTGCGGGCCACGGCCGGGACCGGCACCAGGTTCATGGGGTCCTTGGTGAAGCTGCCTTTGGTGCGGCGCGGCCGGATCTCCCCCAGCGTCACGACGCCGGAGGAGTGGTTGATACGGGTCGTCGTGCGCAACAGAACGGGTTCCTGGAGCTTTTCCGAAAGGTCGAAGGCATAGGCGACGATCGCGCGCGCCTCATCGACCGTGGAGGGTTCGAGCATCGGCAGCCCGGAGAGCT
>JBFYWS010000383.1:0-4418 GCA_041310935.1 Desulfobacteraceae bacterium
CTCGCCAAGATCATCACCAAGCTCTTCGACGTGCTGGTCCAGCCCCGGCTCATTCAGCCGACCTTCATCATCGGCTATCCGGTCGAGGTCTCCCCGCTCTCCCGGCGCAGCGACCAGACCCCCGAGTTGACCGAGCGTTTCGAGCTTTTCATCGGGGGCCGGGAGATCGCCAACGGCTTCTCGGAGTTGAACGACCCGGCCGACCAACGCGAGCGTTTTGTGGAACAGCTCAAGCAGCGGGAGGCCGGGGACGCGGAAGCGCACTGGATGGACGACGACTACATCGAGGCCCTCGAGTACGGCATGCCCCCTACGGCCGGGGAGGGCATCGGCATCGACCGGCTGGCCATGTTGCTGACCAACGCGCCGTCGATCCGGGAGGTGATACTCTTCCCGCACATGAAGCCGCGCGAGTGATGGCCGCGCCGAAAGCCCAATTTCCGCGTTGCGCTTCAGCTCGCGGCCGCTGCGGCGTACCATTAAGGTACGCCTCGCGTCGCGGGCTTCGCGCGCCTTGAACTTGGGCTTTGGGCGCGGCCATCGGTTGGGCGATAACAGAGACGTTTAGAAGCAGGTTATGGTGCGCGGCACCATCCGGTACCGGTAATGAAGTGCGGTTCTTGTGGGAGTGGCTCCCGGCCTTCGTAGCCAAAGCGACTTCGGCGGAGTAGGCTCCAGCCACAATAGCGTCGCGGCCCGCCGCGGCGGACTCCCACCGTGTTGCAACAAAGCGGCTTCGTCGGAAGCGGGCACACTCAATCGGGTTTCTTGAAAACGACCTATGTCATTTGAGTTCTTCATCGGCGGGCGGTATCTGCGGGCCAAGCAGAAGCAGGCCTTCATCTCGCTCATCACGTACCTGTCCATCGCGGGGGTCGCCGTCGGGGTCATGGCGCTGATCGTGGTCATCGCGGTGATGAGCGGCTTTGAAGCCGATCTCAAAGCCCGCATTCTCGGCGGCCAGGCCCAGGCGATCCTCATGCGGCACACCGGGCCGTTCACCGAGTCCGCAGAGGTGCTGCGCCAGGTGGAGTCCGTGAGCGGGGTCGAGGCCGCCACCCCGTTCATCCTCACCCAGATCATGCTGCGCTCGACCGCCTCGATCACCGGAGCTGTTTTGCGCGGCGTCGATCCGGCCACCGTCGGCAGCGTGCTGAAAACTCTCGCGCAGGTGAGCTTGCCGGAGGGTCGCCCCCCGGGCGAGGGGGACGGCGCTGCCGCTTCCATGCCGGGCATCGTGCTGGGAAAGGAGCTGGCCAAGAACCTCGGCGTGGTCGTGGGCGACGTGGTTCAGCTCATCTCCCCGCGCGGCATGCTCTCGCCCGTCGGGCACGTTCCGTCCATGAAGCAGTTCAAGGTCACCGGCTATTTCGAGTCCGGCATGTACGAGTACGACCAGACCTTCGCCTACATCAACCTGCACGACGCGCAGCGGCTGCTGAAAATGGGGGATGCGGTGAGCGGGATCGAGATCCGCGTCACCGACATCTACCAGGCGCGCGAAGTGGCCGATGCGGTGCTCTCCCGGCTGGGCCCGGGCTATTACGCCCGGGACTGGATGCAGCTCAACCGCAACCTGTTCAAGGCCCTGAAGCTGGAGCGGCGGGTGATGTTCATCATCCTGACGCTGATCGTGCTGGTGGCCGCGTTCAACATCGCCAGCTCCCTGATCATGATGGTCATGGGCAAGACCAAGGACATCGCGATCCTGAAGGCGATGGGGGCCACCGAACGCAGCATCCGCAAAATCTTCGTGCTGAACGGCATGGTGATCGGGACCATCGGCACGGGTCTGGGGTTCATTCTGGGCATGGGGGTCTGCAGCCTTCTTAAACGCTACAACATCCACGAACTCACGGGCGACATCTATTACTTCACCACCCAGCTGCCCGTGAAGGTGGAGGTGCTGGACGTCGCCGCGATCGTGATCGCCGCGCTGGTGATCTGCTTTCTGGCGACGATTTACCCCGCCCGACAGGCGGCACGGTTGAACCCGGTCGAGGCGATTCGTTACGGATGAGCGCGCGATCATGACGGAACAAAGAGACGAAACCAGCGCGGTGCGTCCGCCGGAGGCCCTCATTGCCGTCCGCGGGGTGTGCAAGGGCTACCGCAACGGTGGGGCGGTCGTCCAGGTGCTGGAGGGGCTCGACTTCGATCTGGAGGCGGGTGAGACCATCGCCATCGTCGGCGCCTCCGGGATCGGCAAGTCGACCCTGCTGCACATCCTGGGAACACTGGACCGCCCCGACAGCGGCCGGCTGTATTTCAAGGGCGAGAGCATCTTCGACTATCCGGATGCCCGCCTGGCGAACTTCCGCAACGAACGCATCGGTTTCGTGTTCCAATTCCATCATCTCTTGCCCGAGTTCAGCGCACTCGAAAACACCATGATGCCGGCTCTCATCCGGGGCTGGCGGCAGGAGCGCGCCGCCCTGGCGGCGCGCGAGATCCTCGTGCGGGTCGGATTGAAGGACCGGCTGGACTACCGGGTCGGGAAACTGTCGGGCGGGGAGCAGCAGCGGGTGGCGCTCGCCCGTGCGCTCGTGCTGCGACCGCCGTTTCTGCTGGCCGACGAACCCACCGGAAACCTGGACCGGACCAACAGCCAACAGATTCACCGGCTCCTGCTCGAGTTGAACCGGGAATTCGGCATGACCCTGGTCGTGGTCACGCATAATCTGGAGTTGGCCGCCGGCATGTCGAAGCGGGTGACCCTGGTGGAAGGCAGACTGGCGCAGGCGCTTTAGCAGGGGGTTGAAAAAATGCGCCTCAGGCGCGGTTTTTCACCCCCCTGCTAAGCGCGGATGGACCGCGCATGGTATCAACTGATCACATCAGATTTGCACCGGCGACGACATATGAAAATGATTCCGGCCCGCCACACCTTTCGCTTCGCAGCGGGGCTTGCGTTGATGGTCCTGATCCATGCGGCGCTTATGCCCGCCGAGGCCTTGGCCCAGCCGCAGGCCGTAGGCGTCATCGTCATGCCCTTTGAGATCCACGCGCCGGCGGAGCTGGCGTATTTGAAGAGCGAACTGCCGGCGGCGATGAAGCAGCAGTTCACGGAGGAGGGCGCCAACGCGCGCGTTCTGGACGACGCCACGGCGGAGAGCTGGAGCCAATCGGCGGTGACCCATGCCGACTTGGCCCGCCTGGCCGTGCAGACCGGCGCCGACTATCTGGTCTGGGGAAGCCTCACCTGGATCGGCCAGGACTTCAGCCTCGACGTGCGCCTGCTCGCCTCCGCGGGGGACCGTCCGGCCAAGGTGTTCACGGCGGTGGGAAAAGGTGTCGAAAACCTGCCCGGTGCGGTGAAAAAACTGGTGCAAGACATGGGCCTGACCATTTTCAAGCGCGAGAAGGTCGTCGAGGTGGTGGTCGAGGGCAACCAGCGCATCGAGACGGACGCGATCCGCCGGCTGATCAAGACCAAGCCCGGCGATGTCTACCTCGCCCAGAACCTGGCCGAGGACCTCAAGGCGATCTACGGTATGGGGTATTTCGACGACATCGAGATCGAGTCCCAGCAACGGCCGGACGGGGTCGTGCTGGTGTTCAAGGTGACCGAAAAGCCCACGGTGCGCGCGGTCAGCGTCAGCGGCAACGTCGTTTTCGACAGCGACGAGATCAAGAAAAGCCTCAATCTGAAGAAAGGCGCCATTTTGAATATTTTCACCGTCCGCAACGACATGCGGCGGATCGAGGAGATGTACAAGGAGAAGAACTACCACAACGTCAAGGTGACCTACACGATCACTCCTCAAAAAAACAACCAGGCCGACGTGGAATACGCAATCGACGAAGGTCAGAAGCTGCAGATCAAGAAAATCCTCTTTACAGGCAACACGGCCTTTTCGGCGAGCAAGCTCAAGGGGGTGATCGACACGTCGGAGAAGGGCATTCTCTCCTGGTTCACCTCCGCGGGCGACCTCAACCAGGACATCCTCAACCAGGATGCGGCGAAGCTGCAGGGGTTCTACCAGAACAACGGCTATATCCGCGCACGCGTCGGGGAACCCCAGCTCGATTACGAGGCGGACGGCATCGTCGCCACATTCAAGATCAACGAGGGCCCGCGCTTCAAGGTCGGCAAGGTGGATTTCAGCGGTGACCTGATCCTGCCGAAGGAGCAACTGTTGCCGAAGCTCAAGATCGACAAGGAGCCCTTTTTCAACCGCGAGGTCCTGCGCAACGATGTCCTGGCCCTCACGGACCTCTACGCGAACGACGGCTACGCCTACGTGGACGTCTCCCCCCTGGTGGAGCAGAACGCCGAAACGCTGCAGGCGAACGTCACCTTCAAGATCGACAAGGGCAAACAGGTTTACTTCGAACAGATCCAGATCACCGGCAACACCAAGACCCGGGACAAGGTCATCCGCCGCGAGTTGCGGGTTTACGAGCAGGAACTCTAC
>JBFYWS010000398.1:0-3747 GCA_041310935.1 Desulfobacteraceae bacterium
TCGGGTTGGCGGCTTTTACTTCGTCGATTCACCCGTATTCGAATACTCGGGCAGTGCCATTCGTTCTTGGCGTGATGCGGACGAGGCCCCCTTCCGCGCCGCCCGGGACTTTTGGTTTCACGTCTACCAGCCGAAGCCGGGAGACGTTATTGTGGACATCGGCGCGGGAATCGGCATGGACACCCTGGCTTTTTCAAAATCGGTCGGAGCCGGGGGCCGGGTGGTGGCGGTTGAAGCGCATCCGGCGACCTTCAAAATCCTGCAGCAGACGTGCAGGATGAACAACCTGAACAACGCGGTGCCGATCGGCTTTGCCGTCATGGATGTCAAAGGCAGGGTCTTCATCGAAGATCTTGCGTTCCACGAGGCGAACACGGTCAACCCTGTTTTTGACCCGCTGCGCCACAGGCATGAGGTGGCAGCGGATTCCCTTGATAACCTTTGCAGGAACCTAAGTATCGATCATATCAATTTTCTCAAGATGAATATTGAAGGCGCCGAACGCCTGGCCATAAAAGGCATGCAGCAAACAATCCGCAATACGGAACACATCTGCATCGCCTGTCACGAGTTTATTGCGGAAAGCGGGGGCGGGCAGGAGCTGCGCACCAAAGCGGCGGTCACCGACTTTCTGTTGCGTCACGGCTTTGAGATCATCACCCGAAAGGATGATCCGAGGGATTTCGTTAGGGATCACATCCACGGGGTCCGGCGCAGGACCTCTGCCTGAACGCACGCTCGGACTGTGGCTGGAAAAGACCGCCCCGCTTGGCTGAGACAGCCCGCTTCCGCCTTTCCCGTTCCCCTTCCTCTGCCATGACCGTCCCGGTCAGGGTCAAGCTCCGGGAGCTGCCAAGCGTTATTTCAAGGCACACGGGGTTATTGGGTTTGCCGGAAATGGTGCCCCGGTCCTGATTTTTCAATCACGGTGGTGAGCACGTCCTGATAGACCCGAACCGTAGCAGCGGCTTCAAAACGTGTTTCGATCAGCGCACGGCCCGCCTCTCCCAGTTTTTGCCTGCCCAGCGGTTGGTCGATCAGATGGGTGATGCCATCTGCAAGCGCCTCTGCGGACACAACGTCCACGCAAACCAGCGCATCCATGGCATAATCCTCCGCCGCAACCCCCTGCCGGAAGGAGACCGCCGGCTTGCCGATCGCCATCGCTTCCAAAATGGCGTGGGGAAAGGCGTCGTCCCGGGAGGGTTGCACATAGATGTCGCAGAGGTCGAGATACGGATAGACTTCCTGCTGGTAGCCGGTAATTATGACATGCGGGTCCAAACCCAGCTCCCCGCGCAGGCGCAGCAAACTCCTGCCGTATAGGCCTTCCAGTTGGCGCTCGGTGCCGCCGATCCACATGAACTTGAGCGGCTGCTGATTTTGGCGTGCCTGCAAAAGCGCCGCGGCTTTCAGCCAGATATCCGGGGCCTTGTGGTAGTTCAGCGGCCCGCAGGTCGCGATGACCAGGTCCTCCTCCGAGATCCCCAGGTCTGAGCGGCGAACCCGTTTCGCTTTCCCCAGCTGATTGTTTGGCTCGGCCAGGTCGACTCCAACGCAGACCGTCGATATCTGCCCGAGGGGGATGCCGAGGCAATCATGCGCATATTCCCGGACATTCTTTCCCTCGCAGATGAAATGGGTTGCCCGGCCGACGAACTTCTCGATTTGAACCGTCCCGAGGCTGTTCAGGGCCGCGCCATACATGAATACGGTCTGGATGGCGGGCACATCCCGGTTTGGGACGCCATCAAAGAGCGGGATGGCCGCATGATAGTTGTGGACAATGAGGTGGGGCCGGATATGTCCCATCATGGATTGCATCCACCGACGCCCGTGACGTTTTTCTTTCTTGGCGATCATCCGCTTCAACGCCCCGGGGAAAAATCTTTCCAGCGACGTGAGCAATGAATGCCGTTTTCCCTCGCCATAGACATACGTTGCGGCATATCGACGGTACTCGGGCAGCAAATCCCCGCCTTCCCGTGCGATTACTATGGGTTCGAACATTTTCTTGTCGAGGTACTTCAGGATGTAGGAGAGAACCCGCATGCTCCCCCCCCGCGAGGTGTTTTTACTGAGAAACAGAATGCGCAGCGGGGCATGGTTCCCGCGGGAAACCACAGCCGGCCGGTCGTTTTCAGGGACGGTCTTCATCTGATTTTAACTTTTGACCGCTTGGTCAAGCATCACCCGTCGGACATCCTCACCCTTTGCGATCCCTTCAATGACTCTCGCCGTTATTTCATGGACCGGTTTGTCAAGCCCCCGGGGGCGGATGAAGTTTTCCACGAAGCGCCTTCTTTGGGGTGCTTTGATGTCTTTTCCTTTCAAAATATCAGCGACGACCTCGACCGCTTCCGAAAAACCGTGGGCCACCTGGAGGAAATCGCCGTCGAGCAGGTGCTGAAAATGGGCGAGCCCTGTCTGCTTCTCGGCATAGCGTTCGCTCATGATGGTGATGCAGGGGCGGTCAACAATCGCTGTTTCCAGAAAAGCACTGGTATTCAACCCGACGGCCGCCACAGCGTGATAAATCGTGTCGTAATAACTCTGCTTGGCCTCCGGAACGTCCACGAACTCGCTCTTTTTGGGCCAGATGGTGATATTTTCGGCTGCCACCTCATCCCAAATGCCGGCATTCAGAGGGTGCGGGCGCACCAGGAGGCGAACGGCCCGCGTTTCAGGCCGCTGGTGCAGTACCCGGGCAAACTCCAGGACAAAGGGCACCTCGTCCCGCCCAATGTAAGGGGAAGAGCACAGGTAGAGCAAAACCTGGCTGTCGGGTGACACGCCGATGCGGCGGCAAAAGGATGCGCGGTCCAGGGCGGGCCGCATCTCGAACCAGAAATCAAAGGGCAACGCGCCGGTTTCGACAATCGTTTTGCGAGGAACGGCGTGCAGCCTGACGGCCTCCTCGGCCAAGGCCTCATTCCACACCAGCGTCACGTCCGGAATGATGTGAAAGGTGCCCTTGGTGGTCAGGTTATCCCAGCTCAGCACCGCAACAAGGGTGGTGATTTTCAAGGATTTGGCCGCTTTGACGTATTCGAGTTCCTCTGAGAGGGAGAATATGAAAGGAGAGGCGACGACAATACTCGGGGCCTGCGCCTGCAGCCAGTCGCAAATGGCGCGGTCCGGAGGAATGAAACGTTCCACCTGTTTGAGCGATTTTTGGAACCAATCACTTCCCAATATTCTCCGGCCTAAGGCGCTTTTCATCATGCTGCGGGTCACCTTCCAGACCGGGCGGATGACGGTAAAGCCGTATCGCTTTGCCAATTGGGGGTTCGGATGCCGGGGATTAAGATAGCCAATGCAGTTGATCAGCTCTCTTATGTTAGCGAGCCGTGCGAAAGACTTGCGGGTCAGAAGCCTGCCCACCTTAAGCCCGGTCACCTCTTGTACACAAACTTTCAAGCCGCGGTCGATTCCCGCGAGCTCCTTTTTGCTGCCATAAAGTACTGTCACCTCATGGTCTGCGGCACAAAGGTGGCGAATAACCGCATCAAAAGAACGGAATGCACCGGCATGGTGCAAAACGAATAAAATTTTCATATGATTTTCGGTCTTTCGCGGGGCAAGTTGCTTAAAGTGGGGACAGGTCACGCCAAACCCGGTAAACAAAACCGAAAGGATCTTCACGCGGCAAACCGCACCAAGACCTTCTTTTAAAATTCTGAAGGCTGACGGTTTTCTTCCTTGGAAGTGATCGTTTATAACTTCAAATCGGCTGGTTGCGCAATA
>JBFYWS010000401.1:0-6875 GCA_041310935.1 Desulfobacteraceae bacterium
TGCAACGGTTCGGGTCACCCGACCCCGGGGCCGAAGAACGCCCGGGGGGCCCACATGATGATGTCGGGGATGAAGATGCACATGATCAACCCCAGCCACTGCAGGCAGACGAACGGCACGACCCCCTTGTAGATGTGGTAGATGTTCATCTCCGGCGGCGCGATGCCCTTGAGGTAGAAGAGCGAGTAGCCGAAGGGCGGGGTCAGGAAGGCCATCTGCAGGTTGACGCAGATGAGGGTTGCGAACCACAGCTGGTTGAAGCCCAGCTCCATGGTGACCGGGACGAAGATCGGGGTCACGATCAGCAGGATCCCCAGCCAGTCTAGGAACATCCCCAGGAAAAAGACGATGCCCATCATGAGGAAGAGCACGGCGATGGGCGAGAGCTGGGTGCCGAGGATGAAGTTCGCGATGGCGTCCCCGCCGCCCAGGCCCATGAAGATGGCCTGGAAGGCGTTGCCGCCCAGGAAGAGCGTCATGATCATGGAGGTCGTGATGGTGGTGGACCAGCAGGCGTCCTTGAGCATCTTCCAGCTGAATTTGCGATAGCCGATCGCGAGAATAATGGCGCCGGCGCAGCCCATGCCGGCAGCCTCGGTCGGGGTGGCGACGCCGGCCACGATGCTGCCCAGCACGATGAAGACCAATATCACCGGCGGGACGATGGACTGGGCAAACATGGATATCTTTTCGCCAGAGGAGTGGGTCCCGCCCGTTTCCGCCGGCCCGAACTCGGGCTTGATCCAGCAGATGACGGCGATGTAGAGGATGTAGAGCAGCGCGAGCAGGAACCCCGGTCCGAAAGCGGCGGCGTAGAGCCAGCCGACCGATATCTGGGTCAGGCTGCCGTAGACCACCAGCATGATGCTCGGCGGGATCAGGATGCCCAGCGTCCCGCCCGCGCAGATGCAGCCGGCGATGAGCGGGACGTTGTACTTGACGCGCATGAGGGCCGGGATGGCGAGCAGCCCGACCGAGACCTCTGTGGCACCCACGACGCCGGCGGTTGCCGCGAAGATGGTGCAGGCGATGATGACGGCGATGCCGAGCCCCCCGCGAATCCGGCCCATGACGATGTGCATGGTTTCGAACAGGCGCTCGGCGATGCCGGAGGCGTCCAGGATCTGCGCCATGAAGATGAAGAGCGGTACGGCCACGAGCACGTACTCCTCCATGACGCCGTAGGCGCGGTTGGCGAGCAGCGCAAAAACGGCGCTGATCGAGCCGCCCCAGCCGATCACCCCGAAGATCACCGCCAGCATGCCGAGGGAGAAGGCCAGGGGGTGTCCGAGGAGCAGCGCCGCGAACAGCAAAAAGAACATGGTGATGGCTAAGGTTTCCGGGCTCATATTTTCTCCCCCTTGAGCTTGTAGCATTCACGGATGAAGTTGGCGAACCCCTGGATCAAGAGCAGGAAGAGGGACACCGGGATCACGGTCTTGAACGGGTAGAGCGGCGGCTTCCAGGCGCTCCAGCTGTGCTCCCACTGCATCCAGGACGTGGCCGCGTATTCCACCCCGGCATAGAGCATCGCCCCCACGAAGGGCACGAAGATGATCCAGAAGGTGACCAGCCGCAGGATGAGCTGGATCTTCTGGGGCAGCTGCAGGGTGATGATGTCGATGCGGATGTGCTTGTCGTAGAGCATCGTGACGCCCATCGCCATCATGAAATGGAACCCGTAGAGATAGATGGTCGTCTCGAAGGCCCACATCGTGGGGAGTTGGAATAGCTTGCGCAGGAACACCTCGTAGCACACCACGAAGACCATGGGGATGAGCAGATAGGATGTGAAGCGGCCGACGAACTGGTTGACGGCGTCGACCGCGTGAACGAATTTTTTCAGCATGGGATGGGTCCTTTCCTCCGGGTGCAGCGGCAAGTGCCCCGCGGCCGGAAGACGCCGCGGGGCACGAACATCACAGGGTTACTGGGTCAGTCTGCCTTTCAGCACATCGGCCTTGGGCCAGGGGGCCAGACGGCCGCGCAGGTCGCGCCACTGGGCGAATTCCTGCTTGAACAGCTCCTGGGAATCGAGCACCTTCTTCACGTCCGCGTTCTTGGCGGAGAGGTCATCCAGATATTCAAACGACGTCTTGGCGAACCCGATGATGGCGGCTTCGTCCATCTTCACGAACTCGGTCGACTTGCCCATGATCTTCAGGGCCTCGATGTTCAGGTTTTCCTGCCAGGCCCAGGCCCACAGCTGGGTCTCCTTGGCGCAGATCTCGACGATGATTTTGAGATCCTCGGGCAGTTCGTCGAACTTCTTCTTGTTGAAGACCACGTCGAACTGGCAGGAGGGCTGGTGCACGCCGGGTTCGATCACGTACTTGGTGATTTCATGGAACCCGGAGGGGATGTTGGCGGCCGGAGAGCTGAACTCGACGGCGTCGATGATGCCGCGTTCGAGGGCGAGATAGATCTCGGGCCCGGGCAGCGGGGTGACCGAGACGCCCATCTTGGTCAGGATGTCCATGTACCAGCCGACGGTGCGTACCTTCATGCCTTTGAAATCGTCCAGCTTCACGGCTTTCTTGTTGGAGTGCAGGCCAAGTTCCTGGCCGACGTTGCCGCAGAAGAAGGGCACCATCCCGAAACGGCCGTAGAGCTCGTCGAACATCGCCTTGCCGCCGCGCTCGTAGTACCAGATGTTGTAGCCTTCGGTGTCGAGCCCGAAGGGCACCGATGCGTAGGCCACGAAGGCTTCGTTTTTGCCCTTCCAGTAGCCGGGCCAGGAGTGGAAGGCGTCGAGCGTGCCCTTGGAGGTCGCCTCGAAAATTTCCATGGCCGGGACAATGGCGCCGGTGGGGAAGAGTTTGATGTTGAGGCGGCCGCCGGAGGTGGCGCGCACACTGTCGCAGAAATGCTGGGCCATGTCATGGAAGTTGAGTCCACCCCAGGGGTCGCTCATGCGCAGGTTGAAGGTCTTGTTGGAGGTCTCGAATTTCTTCTTGCTCCACTCCTGACTGCGTTTGTCTTCGCCGAACTTCTCGATTTTTTGTTTCTGCTGGGCGAAGGAATTGGTCGGGCCCATGGTGACGAAGGCCACGGCCACGAAAACGACCAGAACTGCCAATGCGAGCTTCTTCATCTCAATCTCCTCCGTAAATGTGGTTAAGGTCGACACACGGGGTTCTTCGGGACTTTCGATTCGTTGGCGGCCACCACCTCCTTTTGGGTTCTCGGTTTGATTCTACTCCGGATATGTCTCAGAGCTTCAGTTCATCCAGTCGCTTTTTCAGGTAATATTTCCCGGCGGCCGTCATGCCCACGATGTCCGCTTGCACGAGGGCCTGGACGGCCTTGGGCCGGAAATCCCGCAAGCCGATCTTGAAAATATTCCGTTTGGCGTAGGGAAGTTCGATCGCCGCTGCCGGGTCGAAGGCTTTTTTGTAGTCGAGGTCCCTAAGAACGTTCTTGCTGGTACGCCGGATGCGCCAACCCACCATCGCCTGGGTTAAAATGTACACCCCGACGAGCAGGATGAGGCCTATGATGATTTGAACGGTTTCGGACATGATGGGCAAAATATCCTTCCAAAGAAGTCGATTTTAAAATCCCCACCAACTCCCTTTGCTAAAGGGGGCGTAAGAGGATCCCGGCGTTTCTCCCCCGTTGGAAAAGGGGGCCGGGGGGATTTTGTTCCACGCAGGATGGCGCAGTGCGCCACAACCTGTTTTTAATAGGTCAGTACGACACCGCCATCGAAGAGCAGGTCGCCGCCGATGAGATAGCGCGCGTAGTGCGAGAATCCGTAGATGAACTGGTTGGCCACCTCGACCGGGTCCATCATCTCTTTGACGCGGGACTTGCCCAGCATCACGTCGCGCACCACTTCTTCCGGGCTGATGCCGCGCTGGGCGGCCTGGGCCGGAATCTGCCCGAGGGCGAGCGCCGTCTTGATGAAGCCCGTGCTGACGGTGAAGGAGCGGATCTTGCCCTCGCCCTCGGCCGAGATCGACTGCGCCAGGGCCCGCAGGCCAAACTTGGTGATGTTGTAGACCGGTTTGTTCTTGGTGCATATGTGGGCGTGGATCGAGGCCATGTGGCCGATCACGCCGGTCCCGTTGCCGTTCTTGCGCATGTGGGGGATCGTCAGCTTTGAGAGCAAGAACGGCGCCCGCAGCATGAGCCGCTGCATCAGGTCATACTTTTCCATGGGGAAGTTGTCAATCGAATCGATGTGCTGGAGCCCGGCGATGTTGGCGACAAACGTGATCGCCCCCAGCTTGGCCGCATCCGCAACAGCCTGGGTGAGCTCCGCATCGTTGCACAGGTCGGTCTTGATGAAGATCATCTGGCCGCCCATGTCGCGCGCGATTTTCTGGGTCTTCTTGCCCTCTTTCTCGTTGATGTCGAGACCGACCGTCATCAGGTTGTTCGCGGCCGCCGCGATGGCGGTGGCCCGGCCGATTCCCGTGCCCGCGCCGGTGACGATGCACACGTTGCCCACGCTGAAGTTCGCATCCTGAAGAACGAGTATCTGATCGCGCGTGATTTCCGGCTCCTTGATTTCCATGGAGTGCTCTCCTCCTACCCTGTGGCGGTGAGTGTCATTGGAACTTTTTACAAAGTCGTCTGTAAGCCAACTTTTTACGAGTCCATCAAAGGTGCGAACCGGCGAGAAAAAAATCCCCCGCCCCGATTAAGCAAATCCCGGGCCACGCTGCCGGGACGTTTTTGCGGGCTGCCGTTTTCAGGTGGGTTTAAAAATATTATATTACATTTCAATCCGTTAATTGTCTTAAAACGGGTTGGCAGCGGCAGGAAGTCCGAATCCATCCAGCGTGGTTGATGTGTATCAAAAAATAAACATGTCTCCAAATTGATTCTTTAGGGCTCTGCAAATTTTGTAAACCGTTGCTGAAGTTTTGCATTATGACCCTTCAACGAAATATAATTACACATTATATCATGATGATATTGCTTTTCGCACAAATCGCGGGTCCCGGCGCGGGGGCAAGGTGGCCGGTGGTCTCAGAAGTGTATCATTTTTAATACAAAATTGGTTTCGCACCGACGGATCGAATCGGTAAGGCCTGCGCCTCATTTAAATTTTTATAATAAAAACAATTTGTTATAAGAGTCGAGCTTGTTTGTTGCGTGGCATGCTTATTGCTGATTGGCGGAGGAGTTGGAAGTCGCACGGATTTTCAATCGCAACCATTTCGATGTTGGAGGGGGAACGCTATGAAAGTGCTGGATCAAGGGGTCAACCCGCTGTTCATGGATCCCGACCCGGACAAGGCGCGCGAATTCTTCCGCCAGAAGCCGCGGGCCATGGTCGACAAGCGCATGACCGAAAAGGAAGTGGTGGAGAAGTTCATCCCGGACGGGTGCTACCTCGGGATCGGGGGATTCGGCGCCAACCGCATTCCCACGGCTGTCATCCACGAAATCCTGCGGGCGCGGCGTAAAAACCTGGGATTTCTCGGCCATACCTCCACCCACGATTTCGAACTGCTCTGCGCGGGCAAATGCTTCAACCGCCTGGACGCGGCCTACATCGTCGGCCTCGAAGCCCGCGGGCTCTCACCCAACGCCCGCCGCTACATGGAGTCCGGCGAGGTCAAGGTGACCGAGTGGACCAACTACTCCCTCGCCGCGCGCCTGAAGGCCGCCGCCGAAGGGGTTTCGTTCGCCATCGTTCGCTGCATGCTGGGGACCGACACCTTCAAGATGTCCGGGGCCAAGGTCATCGAGTGCCCCTTCACCGGCAAGAAATTCGCGGCGGTGCCGGCGTTGTGGCCGGATGTGGCCGTCATTCACGTGCACGAGGCCGACATGTACGGCAACGCGGTGTTCAAGGGCATTTCCGTCGCCGACATGGAGTTGTCGCGGGCCGCCAAGCACGTCATCGTCACGGCCGAGAAGCTTGTGACCAATGCCACCATCCGCGCCAACCCGACCGCGACCTCGATTCCGTTCTACCTCGTGGACGCCGTCGTCGAGATGCCCTTCGGCAGCTACCCGGGCAACATGCCTTACCTCTACTTCTCGGACGAGGAGCATCTGGCCCAGTGGATGAAGGTCGAGAAGGACCCGAAGGAGTTCGAGAAGTTCCTCGATTACTACATCTACGGTGTCTCCTGCTTCGAGGAGTACCTGGAGCGCTGCGGCGGCCTGAAGAAGTTGAAGGCCCTGCAGAAGCTCGAGAACCTGGTGGAAAAATGACGTTCGACGCTGACCGCAAAACCTGCTGAACGAAGGAGGTATACAGTGGCACCTTCATACAATACGATGGAAATGATGATCTGCGTGGCCTCGCGCTACCTGGAGGACGGCAAGACGGTCGCCGTCGGCACCGGCGCCCCATGTGCGGCCGCCATGCTGTCCCAGAAAACCCAATCGCCCAACCTCGTCATCCTCTTCGAGGCCGGGGGGATTTCGCCCCTGCTGCCCCAGATGCCGATTTCCGTGGGTGACTCCCGCACCTTTTTCCGCGCGGTCATGGCCGCCGGCATGACCGAGATGATGACCACCTGCAGCCGCGGCCTGGTGGATTATGCCTTTTTGGGCGGGGCCCAGATCGACAAGTACGGCAACATCAACTCCACCGTCGTAGGCCCTCACCACAAGCCCAAGGTCCGGTTCCCGGGCAGCGGCGGCGCCAACGACTTCGCCTCGTTCTGCTGGCGCACCATGATCATGACGGTGCACAGCAAGTCGCGCTTCGTGGAGAAATGCGAATTTGTCACCTCCCCCGGGTTTCTCACCGGCGCAGGTGCACGCGAGGCCGCGGGGTTGCCGGAGGGCGGCCCGTACAAGATCGTCACGGATCTTGCCGTCATGGGCTTCGATGAGAAGACCAAGTCCATGATGATCGAGTCCCTGCACCCGGGGGTCGATCTGGACAAGGTCACGGCGGAGAC
>JBFYWS010000406.1:0-5240 GCA_041310935.1 Desulfobacteraceae bacterium
CGGCAGGCCTCACAGGAAATGACGCGGGTCACATCCGGGCAGAAAAACCAGGCGCTGCAGGCTATGGCCGATGCGATCGTGCGGCAGGCGGACGCCGTCCGGTCTGAAAATCAAAAGGACGTGCAGGCCGCCCGGAGCGCGGGACTTGCGCCCGCCCTGATCGACCGCCTCACCATCACGGAGAGCACCATCGCCGCCATGGCCTGCGGGCTGCGCGAGGTCGCCGAGCTTCCCGACCCCGTGGGCAGTCTCGGTCCGAGCCGGGTCCGGCCGAACGGGCTCGAGATCGCGCGCATGCGGATCGCGCTGGGGGTGATCGGCATCATCTACGAGTCGCGCCCGAACGTGACCGTGGATGCCGCCGGGCTCTGCCTCAAGGCCGGCAACGCCGTCATCCTGCGCGGCGGCTCCGAGGCTTTCCACTCCAACCGGGCGCTGGCGGCCGTCATCGGGAGGGCGCTCGCGGACACCGGGCTTCCCGCAGCCGCCGTTCAGGTGGTCCCGGTGACGGACCGGGCCGCCGTGACCGCCCTGCTCGAGCAGGAGGAGTGCATCGATCTGATCATCCCGCGCGGGGGCGAAGAGCTCATCCGCTTCGTGGTCGCCCACTCGCGGATCCCCGTGCTCAAGCACTATAAGGGCGTCTGCCACGTCTACGTGGACGAGGGCGCGGACCTCGCCATGGCCGAGGCGGTGTGCTTCAACGCGAAAGTTCAGCGGCCGGGGGTGTGCAACGCGATGGAAACGCTGCTCGTGCACCGGGCCGAGGCGGCGCGCTTTTTGCCGGCGATGGCACAGCACTTTACCGCGGCCGGGGTCGAGCTGCGCGGATGCCCGGAGACCCGGCGCATGCTGCCGGCGATCACCTCCGCGACCGACGCAGACTGGGCAGCCGAGTATCTGGACCTGATTCTGGCGGTGCGGGTGGTGGAGAGCATGGAGGCGGCCATCGCGCACATCGCCGCCTACGGTTCAAGCCACACCGATGCCATCGTGACGCGGGACTATGAGCGGGCGCGGCGCTTCGTACGCGAGGTGGACTCCTCCGTGGTGCTGGTGAACGCCTCGACCCGGTTCAACGACGGCGGGCAGCTCGGCCTGGGTGCCGAGATCGGCATCAGCACCTCCAAGCTGCACGCCTTCGGGCCGATGGGGCTCGAGGAGCTGACCACCACCAAGTTCGTCGTCTTCGGCAACGGGCACGTCAGGGACGCTTGACGTTTGATTTATGCGCGTAGGGCTGTTTGGGGGAACCTTCAATCCGATCCACTTCGGGCACCTGCGGGCGGCTCTGGAAGTGAAGGAGGGGTTTGGCCTGGACCAGGTCTTCCTCATCCCGGCCGCCATCCCGCCGCACAAGGGGCGCACCGGGGTCGCCGCGGCGGAAGACCGCCTGCGGATGATCGAGTTGGCCGTCGAAGGCGACTCCGGGCTGATGGTCTCGGACGTGGAGATCAAGCGCTCCGGCCCTTCCTTCACCATCGACACCGTGCGCTGCTTCCGGCAGAGCCTGGCCGCCGACACCGACATTTTTCTCGTGATGGGCCTGGACGCCTTTCTCGAGATCGACACCTGGAAGTCGTTCCGCGACCTGCTCGCCCTGGTCCCCGTGATCGTGCTGTCCCGCCCCGACGCGGCCGGCGGCAGCGGCGAGCGCGACGAGCAGACCGTGCACGGTTTCATCCGGTCGAAACTCTCCCCGGACGGCACCGTCTGCGAGGGCCCGGCCGGCTGCCAAGCCCCGGGCTTGGAGCCCATCACCGTGTTCCAGGTGACGGCACTCGACATCTCCAGCACCCGGATCCGGGAACGGGTGCGCGAGGGGCGTTCGATCCGGTATCTCCTGCCTTCGAACGTCAGACACTACATCACATCCAAGGGGTTGTACCGATGACCGATGACATGCGCGCTGAGCTGGATCTTTACATCAAGGCGGTTCTGGGGAAGAAGCCCGTCGACGTGGTGGCCCTGGACATGCGGGAGCTCACCTCGATCGCCGATGCCTTCATTATCTGCAGCGGCAGCTCCAACCGCCAGGTGACCGCCATCGCCGAGCACGTCGAAAGACAGCTGCGGAAGCAGAAGGTCAAGCCGTTGGGCGTCGAGGGCGCCAAGGACGGCCAGTGGGTGCTGCTGGACTACGGCCACGTCATCATCCACGTGTTCTACGACTCGGTGCGGCAGTTCTACGACCTCGAAGGGCTGTGGACCGATGCGCGGCGGATCGAGATGCCGGGCGTGAAGAAACGCAAGGCCGCCGCGCGCCGGACGCCCAGCCGGGATGCGGACGAGTGAGGCGGAGAACGCCATGCCCCCTCCGCTCAAACCCTACACCACCCTGGTTGATTTCATCACCGGCCGGGAGACCCCTGACATCGGTGCCGAAGAGAACCGCCAGGCCGTGGAGCGGTTTCTCGTAGAGCAGAAAGACTATGCCAAGGAAGATATCGAGGTGGATGTCGAGATCACGCTCTCCATTCACGGGGAGCTCTACCGGTCTCTGCTGGACCTCGTGGTGACGGTTGATTCCCGTCGGGTGATCGCAATCAAGTGCGCGGCCGGCTCTCTCGGCTCCCGCGAGCGTGAAATCCTTGCAGCGGCCCGCGTTCTTGGCCCGTATCAGATCCCGTTGGCGGTGGCCTCCGACGGCAAGGCCGCCGTCGTGCTCGACACGGTTTCCGGAAAGCGGATCGGCGACAGCCTGGAAGCGATTCCATCGAAAGCAGAGTTTGAAGTGAAGATTAAATCGCTTGAGTTTAAGCCCATGGCCGAGGATCGACGGGAGCGTGAACAGCTGATTTTCCGCACATACGACATCGATAACGTGAACGCCGCTCGCCGGTTGTAACTACACAAGGTGGTTGGACGGCCAACTATTCGGAATTGAGAGCATTTGACAGCTTGTATGCTTTTCGATAAGCTAGATATTTAGCGGGAGGAGAACCCCTGTTCGTGTCGTCCAAAGGACTATCGAAAAAGGTTGCGCTGCATCCTGCTCGAATTCATCGCCGCCAGTTTCTCCGGCTTGGGTTTGCGGCGGTGTCCGCCATCGTTTTTCCCCCCAGGCTCTCGGCCGGGGTTCAAAACTCAGCCCCGCCGGAAAAGCGGCTCGCCTTTTTCAACACCCACACCTGCGAGCGGCTGGATGTATGCTACTGCACGGACGGCCGGTACGACGCACGGGCACTGGCGGAGATCAACCACATCCTGAGGGATCACCGCACCAGCGAGGTCAGCCCTATCGCAACCGGCCTGCTGGATCTCCTGCACACGCTTTCCTTGCGCCTTGACACCCCTCACCCCTTGCACGTGATCTCCGGCTACCGCTCGCCCGGGACCAACGCCACCCTTCACCGCTGCAGCCGCGGTGTTGCCTCCCAGAGCCTGCATGTCTACGGGAAGGCGATCGACATCCGCGTGCCCGGCATCCAGACCCTTGAGTTGCGGGGTATCGCCTTGGCGCTTGCTTCCGGCGGGGTCGGGTATTACCCCAAATCGGATTTCGTGCATGTGGACATCGGCCGGGTGCGCTCCTGGTAGCGGCCGGGCGTGTTTCGCTCAACCGGCTGGTTGCGGCGGCTTCTATGGGAATCGAGGGGGTTTTTCCTTTAAAGCGCGGTCGATAACGGGATCCCGCCCGTAGATATCCTGCCGAAATAGAACCCGGCCTTCCGCGTCCACACCGGCGGTCATGTAGATCAGGTGCACGGGAATTTTCCGGCCCAGGCCGATCGTCCGAAGCTGCCCTGCATCGATGGCGGCGCTCACGGCGTCGCGAGACCATCCGGGCGAACTCCTCAAAACGTACTCGGCCAGGTCCAGGGGTTTTTCGACGCGGATGCACCCGGAGCTGAACCCGCGCATGCTGCGTTCGAAGAGCCTCTTGGCCGGGGTGTCGTGCAGGTAGACGTCGAATTTATTCGGAAACATGAACTTGACCCGGCCCAGATCGTTGTGGGGGCCGGGGTCTTTTTTGAGTTTGTAGCGGAAATCCTCAGCCGTCACCCGGGTCCAGTCGATGCCGTTCGGGTCGAGCTCTGCGGCATCCCTGCTCCAACTCTCAAAGACGCGGATTTTCTCGCGGCTCAGGTAAGCTGGGTCCTTGCGGGCTTTCGGCAGAATGTCCTGGACGGCGATGCGGGTGGGGATGTTCCAATCCGGGTTTATAACAAGATGATCCATCAGGCCGCTGAACACCGGGGTGCGGCGGTAGTGGCGCCCCGCCACCACGCGCATGCTCATCACGGTCTGCCCATCCTCGATGACCGACAAGTCAAACGCCGGCACGTTGACCCGGATGTGGCGCGCCCCTAAATCGCGCGGGAGCCAGCGCCATCGCTCCATGTTCAGCTCGATCTGCCGGATGCGTTCCGGCAGGGACGCGTTCAACGCCTGCAGGGTTTGCGGTCCCATCCGACCGTCGGCGTCTAAGCCGTGGCGTGCCTGAAAGCGGCGCAGCCCCTCGAACAGTTCAAGGTCCGCATCCGCGCCCTCGCCGCCCGGAGTTTGCTTCAGGTTGCCTGACAGGCCCAGGCGTTCTCGCAGCAGATCGGCAATATCCCCGGCCTGTCCTCTGTCCCAGGAGGCATTTTCCGGCAGCCGGGGCCATTCGCCGGCCTGCCCGAGGCCACGATAGTCTTTCAAGGCTGTTTTGAGGGCGTTGTATTCCGGGTGAGGCGGGCGGAACCCGTTGAGGGCCTCGCCGATGCGACCGGATTCGATCGCACGTTGAAGGATCCCAGCCAGATCGACCTCCGGGTCCATGCGGACCACCCACTCGGTGTAAAAGGTCTCCGGGTTGACTCTTCCTGCCCGCAGGTGGGAGCCCAGCATCAAAAAGGCATCCGTCAGCAGGAAGTCGAGGTCGACGATCAGCGCCGGGTCCGGCTGTCGGCCGGAGTCATAGTCCAGGCGAGCTTTTGCCAGAAGCTGCCGGATGGTTACCATGTGGTAGGACTGCGGGTCCAGCCCGTCCTCACGGGCTTCTTCAATGCTGCGGACGAGATCCTCGGCCGGCGCAAACGATCCGTCGCCATCGCTCCACGCCGCCCAATATTCCCGCAGCGCATAGAATCGAGGCAGCTCGGCAATCCCGCAAACCAGCTCGCCTCGGCAGATCATGCGGTTTTCGGCTTGAGCGGCCGCGATTTTGGCCCGCATCAGAGGGGCGAAGCTTTCGGGTCCCGCTGCGCGCGCGAGGCCGGTTTGCACCGACCCCAGGATGCATGCAAAAATCGCCG
>JBFYWS010000426.1:0-2590 GCA_041310935.1 Desulfobacteraceae bacterium
CGCCGGAGCCGCAGGCGGGGTCGAGGATGCGGCCGTGGAAGGGTTCGATGATCTCGGCCAGCAGCTTGACGATGCTGGAGGGCGTGTAGAATTCGCCGCCACCCTGGCCCTCGCTCATGGCGAACTCGCCGAGGAAGTATTCGTAGATGCGGCCGAAGGCGTCGAAGTCGAGCGTGGCCGGTATCTCGGAGATCTTCTTGAGCAGCTCCTTGAGCAGGGTGCTGGTGAAGAGGTTGAAGGTCTTGGGCAGCACGCCGGCGAGTTGCGAGTTGTGCTTCTCGATCTCGCGCATCGCCGCGTTGACCTGGGCGCCGATATCGGCGGCCTCGGGCAGCGTCAGCAGATTGTCGAAGCGCGCCTCGGGGGCGAGGTAGAGGATGCCTTCGGCGTGGTAGGCGGCGGGTTCATCCACCCGGCTGCCGCGCCTGGAGCTGGCGCCCGCCTTTTGCAGCTTGGCACGCTGGGCGGCGAAGCGCACCTCGGCGAACCGCAGAAAGATCAGGCCAAGGATGGGGCCGGAGTATTCCTGCGCCTTGAGGCCAGAGTTGGCGCGAAACTGGTCAGCGGCATCCCACAGGCGCTTCTCAAGGGCGGCGGTGGCGGTATCTTTTTCGGTAGGCGCTATCCAGTGCAAGTATTCGTCTCCTCGGTTCTATGGCGGGCTAACGCCGCAAATAACCGGGCGCAAAAATCGCGGAGCGATTTTTGCGGTCCGAGTTAATTTGCTTTGTTAGAAGCTTAACGCTCGCTGCGCCATAGCCTCTATTTCTCCTACTAGCGAGGGAAGATTGATCTTTCTTTTAATCTCGTCTTGTGATGCTGTGTCGCACATATTCATTAAAAGCCGCGCATCATCCAATTTGGAGACGGTAAAGAAAGATTTCTCGGGAGAGAAATAGACAAGGGCTTTCTTGTTCCTTTTTAATAACTCCATTATGTTAGCATATGATCCAGGGCTCTTGCCATCCCATAAAACAAAGCCATAATCTGCGATTTCTGCCATTTCTTTGTCCTTCTTGGTGTAGAAGTCTCTTCCGTTGATGTGTGGGGCCACTTGTATTTGTGATACCTTCCAATTCCCGACATTGTTGCGACAGGTGTTCCCGGCACAAAACACCGTAACACGAGGGTACTTTTCGTCCATCAAAAAATTTTGCACTGCCTTGTCCGCGCCATTCGCATCTCCGACAACGACCTCAAAACCCTGGCTTAGAACGTTTTTTAATCTTTCCCTGACATCTTGATTTAGTCGGGATAGTTTTCGCGAACCGGAGATGAATACTGTCGTCATCTTCTACTCCGAGTCTTCGTCATGGTCAGAACGAATACGTCCTTGCAACTGGCTTGATCATAAAGCATGTCGGCGGCCACTTGCAACGTTGCGCCGGATCTGTACAAATCATCTAGCAAGAGAACATTCTTGCCAGAAAGATCATGGTTACCAGCTAGGACCATGTGCTCTCTTAAAAGTGCCGCCCTTTCATCTTGGTCCTCGACGTTCTTTAATTGTTGGCCGCCTCCACGTTTCTCCAATGCATCTTCGATAACTGGAACCCCCAAGCGTTTACCCAATTCTCGCGCTATTGCGTAAACAGGTTGCGTAACTCGGCTTTTGTTGGTCGATGGAATAGGAATTATCGCATCCATTGTTTCAAGCCCTTTGTATTTCCCTAGCAGATCAACGATCTTTGAAATTGCCGACGTATCTCCGTTATATTTCAGTTGGTATACCAGTTCGCCCATCTCACTTCGGGTTGTGTCCCAGCGGACATGCCCATACTCGTCAACCCCCATATATACACTGCCAAGGGTATGCACGTCATGGGCGAAGCCTTTCTTCCAACGACCTCTGATTTCAATGCTCATATTGCCGCTTCTAACGTGTTCTAGGTTGAGACGGGCCAGTTGTGTGCTAGCCTGCCGCGGGCCGCTAGGGTACTAGATCGAATTCCATCAAGGATCCAGTCTTACCGCCCAAACCATTCCGACTACCCCCAACAAGCCCCGCTGCGACGACAGGTGCTCAAACGGCGACCGCTATCGGGAGGTCCTGGCCCAGCGTGCCGGAGAAGCGGTGCCTCTGGTGCATCCTTCGCCGCGAACTGTTCATGATGGCCCGGCGTTTCCGAATCCCCGTCGCGGCTGACGGCGGAGACGATGGCCGGGTATCTCGACCCGTGTCGGCCCAAACACCGTTCGCTCAGGCGTAGTGTCGGGGACTCGTCTAGGCACTGCAAGGGCCTTGCTTCGATCTGGATCGCAATTCCGGCAGCAGAGCGGCGGATCAGGTCCGACAGGCTGATAGGAATAAAATCGCGGCAACCGGGCCAGGGTGCAAAGGTTTCTGGGAGAATGCCCCATCCTCAAGATCCCGTCCCGTCCCGTGGCATCACCAGGAGGGGATCCGCCGCCGGGAGCCCCCGGGGGCAACCCACGGATCACCCCGTGGGAACCCATTCACAGCCAGGACAAAGTCATGCTGACCAAACAACAACTCGACAAATTGCGGGAAGACATCGTCTTCGAGACCCAACTGGTAGGCCGCCCCTTCGTTTTTCGCTCCACTTGGGGCCTCTTCTCGCCGCGCGAG
>JBFYWS010000431.1:0-4609 GCA_041310935.1 Desulfobacteraceae bacterium
ACCGACAAGAAGAAAGCCAAGCGCAAGGCCAAGCTGAAGCAGCAGCGGGTGAAGAAAAGCCTTTCCATTCAGCGCAGCCAGCGGGGCTACCTCCTGGAGGAGGTCGAGTGGCTGCGGCAGATGGGCCGCTATGAGGACGCGCTCGCTACGGTCCAAAAAGTCCTGCGCCAGACGCCGGGAAGCGAACCCGCCCTGGGGGAGCTGCTGATGATCGGCCAGGCCTTGCGGCGCCCTGAACTCGAGTTCGCTGCATTGGAAGGTCTTCATCACTGCGGCGGCCTGGTCGATTACATGCGGCCCATCTACTGCCAACACCTGCTGCGGCAAAGGCGGATTGAGGATGCCTGCCGCGTGGCGGAAGAAGGCATGGCGCTCCTGCCGCAGACCAAAATCAGCGGCAAGCGCTCGCTCAAACAATTCTACACTCAACTCATGAATTTGCCGAGGGATTCGCCCCGGCTCGAGTGGGCCGGCGAACGTCCGCAGCAGGCCCTGCCAGCACCGAAGGGAAAACCGGCTCCGCTGGTCGCCGCCGCAGCCAAGACCCCCGTTCCATCCCCGGAGCCTGCGCCACCGAAACTCCCACCGTTCATCCCCCCGGTACCGGTGACGATCGAGATCAGCGAATCCAATTTTCTGAACGCCCTGGAACCCCGGTCCACCTTCAGCCCTGACCATTACGACCTGGCACTGGAGGCGCATCAGATCCGCCTGAAGGAAACCTTCGACCGCCTGATCTGCCTAAGCCGGCTGAAAAACATCCAGTCCTTTCCATACCAGGAAGAGACAGCCCGCAAGGTGTTGAAGCGCTTCCGCGGGCGGGCCCTTCTGGCCGACGAGGTGGGCCTGGGGAAAACCATCGAAGCGTTGATGGTGCTTAAAGAGTATATCGAACGCGGCATGGTCAAAAGTGCCATCATTCTGACTCCCGCCTCCCTGGTCGGCCAGTGGAAGGAAGAGCTTCTGGAAAAATTCAGCCTGGATTTTCCATCCACCGACGATCCGGCCTTTCGATCGGAGGGCGATGCAGGATGGGAGCAGCCGTTCCTGGTGGCATCCATCAGTCTCGCCAAGTCCAAACGGAACTACCCCCGGGTGGCAGGCCGTGAATATGACATGGTCATCGTCGACGAAGCCCATCACCTCAAAAACCGCAACACCCTAAACTGGAAACTGATCAACAACCTCAAGAAACGCTTTCTGCTCCTCCTGACCGCCACCCCGGTGGAAAACAACCTGATGGAGTTGTATAATCTCATCACCCTGCTTAAGCCGGGTCAGCTCAGGACCGCCGGCGAATTCCGCAACGAATTCATGACCCGCGGGGACCCCACCGACCCTCAAAACCGGACCCGGCTGCGGGAGCTTCTCGGCGAGGTGATGATCCGCAACACCCGCTCCGCCGCCCGCATCGACATCCCCCCGCGGTTCGCCCAAACCATCCGGGTGGAGCCCGGCGCCTTGGAGCGGGAACTCTACGACCGCGTTACGGCCCTGGTCCAAGGCATCAACCGCACCGAAGCCGGCGGAAGCCGCCTGCTGCTGAAAACCCTACTGGAGGAAGCCGGCTCTTCCCCGCGGGCCGTTGGAACAACGCTGATGAGGATTTTGGATAAAAAAGATTTCCAGGTGGAGCAGGAGCGTGAGATCCGCGCGATCGGCAACCTGTGCCGAACCCTCGACCACAGCCGCAAAAACACAGCGCTCCTGGAGCTGGTGCGCTCCTGCGCGGACAAGGTGATTGTTTTCGTCAAATACCTGGGCACCCTTCAATACATATCGGACTTCTTGAGCTGGGAAGGTATACGTCATGCCGTATTTCATGGGGGGCTCACAGGCTCTCAGAAAGATGAAAGCATTAGAGGGTTCGAGGGCGACATCCCGGTTCTCATTGCCACCGAAGTCGGTGGAGAGGGGCGCAATCTTCAGTTCTGCCACCGCCTGATCAACTACGATCTGCCCTGGAACCCCATGCAGATCGAGCAGCGCGTCGGCCGGCTGCACCGCATCGGTCAGCGACATGAAGTGGTGATTCTAAACCTCTGTGGAGCCGGCAGCATCGAGGACTATATTCTGGAAATACTCGACAAGAAGATCAATATGTTTGAAATGGTCATCGGCGAAATCGACATGATTCTGGGCCGCACGCAAGGGGATCAAGAGTTTTCCGACCTGGTCCTGGACATCTGGGTGAATGCGGCCGACTCGGATGAGCGCCAGCGGGCCTTCGCGCAGCTATCCGGCACGATCAAGCGCTTGAAATCCGGATACGACAAGACCAAGGTCCTGGACGAAAAGCTGTTTGGGGATAATTTTGAACTCTGATCGCAACAATCCGCATGACTCCTCACCCGAGCTGGTGACGTTCATCCAACGCTTTTTCGACCGGCATGGCGCCGCGGTGGAGGCGAATGGCCCCGGGTTGGACATTCTGGTGCCCGAGCGTCTCATGGATTGCCTATCCGTTAGAGAATTCATCCGGGTCCAAGGGGAGCCGATCCCCACAGCCGGCCCCACGGCCCAGGGGCAACCGCAACAAACCTACTCGATTGCCTACGGCTCGGAATTTCTCGAACGCGTGCTGCGCCTTGCCTGCAGCGAGGTTCCGGTGGTGTCCTGCCGCCTGGAATTCAATTATTTAAAGAGTCAGGGGTTCGACGCTCTGATACGGGAATGCGTTCAGTTCAAGGGCGGCCTCAGCCGCGTGGAGCAATGGGCCAAGGTCGTCACCCACTACCTGGTGCTGACCTGCAGGTATCTGGTTCAAAGCGACGAGCAGAAGGAAGGCCTCTTCGAACTCGGCGTTCATCTGGAGACCGGCGCCCATGTCCCGGCGTTCAGCGCCTGTCTGGAGACAGCCTCGCGCTGCTTCAGCCGGGGTATTCCGGAGTCGAATCGGCTGGCGGGTCAGGTCCAAAAATTTTTCCCCGGACTCCGCAACGCGGCCGAGGATGTGATTCGGCAGGAGACTGCCGCGTTCATAGAAAGCATGAACCGGAAATTTCGCAGGGATGTCCTCAACCTGGAAGAATATTACGCAAGCATGGAGAAAGAGATGCGGCAAAGCCTCGATCGCAGCGGCCTCTCCGAGCAGCGGGTCCAAGATCGCCTGGCCAAGATCGCGTTGATCCCCGAGGAGTTGACGCGCAAGAAGGATGACCTGTTCAAAAAATACAGCATCCGGATCTCTGCCGTTCCCTGCGCCGCGCTGTTGGTATCGACGCCGGCCGTCAAAGTGCTGCTGAGTGTTGCCATCGGCAAAAAACAGAAATCGCTGTCCGCTTTTTACAACCCCGTGACCAAGACCCTGGATCCGTTGGTTTGCGAGGCCTGTCAGTCAAGCTCCACGCGGTTCTCATTCTGCGAACAGGCCCATCTTCTGTGCCAAGACTGTGCCGGCCACTGTCCCATATGCTTCAAGCCGAGACCGGGAATGTCCCAACCCACCCAGGTACCAACCGGTTGAATATACTTTGAAGCCGCTTCGCTTATCGCACTATGTCATTCGTCGTGGTATCAAACGCCGCAGTAGGGGATCAGGGGACGCACCCGGCGCCCTCCAGCATCTGATTGCACAGGTTTTGCGGACTTCGATTTTTGCTATCGGCATTCCTTGACGGAGGCGACGATCCAGGCTTTTTTGATACCGAGGTCTTTCAGGGCACTCCAGAACCCCTTGCCCACCTCGGGCGCCGATCCGATGACGCTTTGCATTCCACGGCGATCTGCCTTTTGCCTTTCGTCAAGACGAGATCGATCTCCGCACCGTTTGTTTCCAATAAATAATCATGTCAATAGCCGAAGCGCTCGATGGCCTTGCTGTCTTTCCGCCAGTTTTTCTCCACCCGCACGAACAGCTTCAGGTAAACTTTCGCTCCGGTCATCCGCTCGATGTCCTGCCGGGCCTCGGTGCCGATCCGTTTCAGCACGGCGCCACCCTTGCCGATGACGATCCCCTTCTGGGAATCGCGCTCGAGGTGGATCGTCGCTTCGATGCTCAGCCGCTTGCCGTTGGCGCTCGGTTTGTAGGCTTCCACGGTCACGGCCGAGGCATAGGGGATCTCCTCGCCGGTCAGCCGGAAGAGCTTTTCGCGGATGAGCTCGGATGCGATGAATCGCTCGGTTGCGTCGGTCAGGGTGTCTTCGGGGTAGTAGGCCGGGCCCGCGGGAAGGGCTTTGACGATGGCGGAGACGATCGCTTCGACTTGGGTACCGTCGAGCGCCGAAATCGGCACCACGGCCTCAAACGGGTGGTAGCGGGACCACAGGGCGATGGTTTCGAGGAGCACCTGTTTGTCCGGGATCAGGTCGATCTTGTTGAGGGCGAGAATGGCGGGGTGTTTCTGGTCGTGGATCTTTTGCAGCAGGCAGTCTTCGGCCTCCGGGTCCGGGCGGGCGGCGTCCACAACGGCCAACAGCACATCAGCTTCGCCGATGGCGCCGATCGCCGTATCCACGATCCGCAGGTTCAGCGTGTCCTTCGCAACAAAGACCCCCGGCGTGTCGTAAAAAACGATCTGGGCCCCGGGCCGGTGGCAGACGCCCAGGATCCGGGTGCGCGTCGTCTGGGGCTTGCTGGAGATGATCGATATCTTTTCGCCCAGGATCC
>JBFYWS010000442.1:0-2752 GCA_041310935.1 Desulfobacteraceae bacterium
CCATCATCCCGGCCCACACGACGGGCGGCCTCGACCACCTCGAGCGCTACCGCGATGCGTTCGGGCGGCTGCAGATCGGCTGGCCGCCGGCGCGGGCGCAGGCCGTCGACATCCTGAAGGCGGCGGCCCTGGACGGCCGGCAATACGGCAGCCTGGAACCCGCCGGCGCGGCCAGTGCGCTGACCCGGCGGGAGCTGACCATCACGGCGTTGGCCGAGTCCATGGACGCGTTTCTGTCGGCGCCGGTAGCGGTCTTCCCGCCGTTCAAGGGCTGCATCCATCTCAGCTCCGAATTCCTGGCAGCCAAGACGCGGCCGCGCCAAGCCGTGCCGCGTCACGCCGTTTTCGACCAATGCCAGCGGGTGCTGGCGGAGGCGGCCGCCCTGGAGGGCGAAATGGGCCGGCACCTTTCACACCTCAAGGTCCGCCTGATCGAATTCGCCCGATCAGAGCTCGAGCGCCGAAAGCTGGAGCGCAATCTCCACTCCTTCGACGACCTGCTGCTGCGGGTGGCCCGGGCGGCGGCGGCAACGCCGGCGGCGGGCGGCCTGATCGAATCCGTCCGGCGCAAATACCGGGCGGTCCTCGTCGACGAGTTCCAGGACACCGACGAGCTGCAGGTCACGATTTTTTCGCGGTTGTTTTCCGACGGGCAACGGCCGCTTTTTTTGATCGGTGACCCCAAGCAGGCGATCTACGGGTTTCGCGGGGCGGACATCTTCTCCTACCTCAAGGCGGCCCGCAACGTCGCAGCGACCTACACCCTGACCGAGAACCGCCGCGCGGTGCCCGGGCTGGTCACCGCCCTCAACACCCTCTTTTCTCAAACCGAGCATCCCTTCCTGTTCCCGGAGATATCGTTTCGGCCCGCCACGGCGGCAGCATCCGCCGCCGGCCACCGGACGCCGTTCGTCATCTGGTACCTCGATTCCCGGAAGCTGCAGGAGGACGGCAAGCCCGTCAATTCGGGTGACTGCCAGGGCGTGATCGCCAACGCCGTGGCCGGGGAAATTCAGCGCCTGACGCGGGCGCCGCGCGACCCGCTGCCGGCCGGGGAGATCGCCGTGCTGGTGCGCACGAACGCGCAGGCCCAGCTCGTGAAGCAGCGCCTGTCCGCCGCCGGCATCCCCGCGGTGGTTTGCAGCACCGGCAACATTTTCGACGCCCCCGAAGCCGAGGAGATGCAGCGCGTTCTGACCAGCATGGCCGACCCTTCCGACATCGTCCGGCTGAAGGCCGCGCTTGCCACCGACATCCTGGGCCTGCATGCGGAGGACATCGCGGCGGCCGACCGGGAGCCGGACGGGTGGGAGGGACGCCTCTCCCGGACACGGGACTATTTTCAGGCCTGGCACCGGCAGGGGTTCATGCCCATGTTTCGCCGCCTGCTTGCCGGGGAGCGCGTGAAAGAGCGGCTGCTGCGCTTCCCGGACGGCGAACGGCGCCTGACCAATCTTTTGCACCTCGGGGAGTTGCTGCACCAGGCCGCCGGCGAGAACAACCTCGGCATGACCGGCCTGCTGAAGTGGCTCGCCGAACAGCGCGACCCGTCGACGCCGCGGCTCGAGGAACACCAGCTCCGGCTCGAAAGCGACGAAGCGGCGGTCAAGATCGTGACCATCCACAAGAGCAAGGGGCTGGAGTACCGCGTGGTGTTCTGCCCGTTTGCCTGGTCCGGTTCCAGCGCCCGCGGTAAGGAGGTCTTCTTCCACGACCCTGCCGCCGACCGCCGTCTCACGCTCGATCTGGGCGGCGATGATTCCACGCTCAGCCGCCGATACGCCGAAGCAGAGACGCTCTCCGAGAACCTGAGACTGCTCTATGTAGCCCTCACGCGTGCCAAGGAGCGCTGCTACCTCGTGTGGGGCCGCATCAACACCTCCGAGACCTCCGCACTGGCGTACCTGTTCCACTTTCGTGATGCCGGGGAGAGCGCGGATCCGGACATCATTGCGCGTATGAAACGGGCGTTGAAAGCCAAATCCGATGACGACCTCAAGCAGGATCTGGAAGCGCTGGCGGCGGGCTCGCAGGCAACGATCGACGTCCGGCCGCTGCCGGATACGCCGCGGGAACGAGCGCGACCGGCGGTGCCTGACGCTGCCACGCTTTGCGGCCGGCAGTTTGCAGGCAAGATCGACCGCTCCTGGAGAATCGCGAGCTATTCCGCGCTGGCCTCCAGCGCCGGCGCAGACGGCGATGCCGCAGACCGCGACGGGCTGCGGCTGTTTCAGACCACTGCCGCGGAACCGGGCGATCCTCACCCCGCCGATGCAGCGGGCCTCAACCTCTTTGCGTTCCCGAAGGGCAGCCGCGCCGGCAACTTCTTTCACGCCCTCCTCGAACACGTCGACTTCGGCGCCTGGCAGAGCGCAGAGACCGACGCCCTGGTCGGGCGCATGCTCGCCCAGTTCGGGTATGGGGCGGAATGGCGCGCGGCGGTGCTGCGCATGATCGGTGAAGTGGCCGGGCTTAGCCTCTTTGCCGGCGCACCCGGGCTCACCCTGGCCGGGGTCGGCGCATCCGGGCGCCTCAACGAGATGGAATTCCACTATCCGCTGCACCCCGTCACCCCCGAGCGCCTGCGGGAGGTATTCCGGGACCACGGACAAACGGGAGGGCGCGCCTTTGCGGACCGCATCGGCCGGCTGACGTTCGCACCGATGCAGGGTTTCATGCGGGGGTTCATCGACATGGTCTTCCGCCACGAGGAGCGCTACTACCTCGTGGACTGGAAGTCCAACCACCTGGG
>JBFYWS010000443.1:0-5457 GCA_041310935.1 Desulfobacteraceae bacterium
CCAGCTCGCGGCGCAGCCGCTGGGACTGCGATTCGATCGTGGCGATGATGTCGGCCGCCCCTTCGGCGGCGCCCATATGCGGCTTGAGTGCCGTGTAGAACTCCTTTTCCACCGTGTTCAAGCGGTTCAGAGTCAGCAGGTAGCCGGTCCGGTTGCGGTAGGCCGCGCGGACCAGGGACTCGAAGCTGTCGCCGTCCGCGGCCAGCAGATCCATGTAATACTCGACGAGGGTCTTCACCCAGGACACGTAGGGTTTCTGAAGCGCCGCCGGCAGGCTGGAGTTGCGGGCCACCGCACCCATGTCCGGCCGGCCGTTTTCTTCCACGGCCTCGAGCGCGGCATCCATCGCCCGCCGGCGGGTGGTCATGAACTCTTCGTCGAACTTCATGCGACCGCTTTTGAACCGCTGCATGCGGTAGATGAAATAGACGAAGAGAATCGGGATGAACACCATCCAGAAGCTGACCTTGGGCTTCTCAAACACAACCGCCCCGATCGCATTGGCGAAGGTCAGTTCGCGCTGCAGAATGATCTCTTTCTTTTGAGCCAATGCCTGCATGATCGTCCGAGTAGTAACAATAAAAAACGGTCTCATGAGATGCGCCGGGGGTCGGCGTTGCGCTCCAGGCCGGTCAGGGTTTGCCGCCCGGAGTGTAATCGAGGCTGTCGCGGATGCGTTCCGAGCCTTCGGCCGGCTCCTCGAAGTCCGTGTAATAAATGGCGGTGACTCTCAGATTGCGCTCGTCGATCACCTGCGCCATGTGGCGTGCGCCGGGGATCCGTTGGGCCAGGGACCCGATGCCGAACATGAAGAACAGGATCAGGGCGATCCCGATGAGCAGTTTCAACCAGGGATTGACCCCTGCCGGCGGGGCCGAAGCCCCGCCGGCAGGGGTAAGGGTGCCTGTGTCCTTTACGATCATGCGACTATATGGCCGCGGTGATCTCGGGGAAAACGATGTAGAACATGATGTAGCCGATCAACAGCGTGAAGGCCAGCTGAAAGGTCTGGCCGAACACGTAAAGGGTGATGGGCTTGCCGCCCTTGAAATAAGGCCCGAATTCCTTGAAGTTGGTCTCAAGCCCGATGCAGGTGAAGGCCAGCGCGAAGAACCACTCGCGGGCGATGCGGGTGAAACCCCTGAGCACTCCGTGGTCGATCATAACCGTGCTCATGTCCTTGCCCACGCTCTGGTCGATAATGGAAAAAACAATAGAGGCCACGATGAAACCGACGACGAACTTCGGGAAACGGTACCAGATTTCCCACCAGCTCACGGTGGCACCGGGCTTGCATTCCACCCGGGCGCACCAGTACACGGCGACGCAGAAGGCCACGACGCCGATCAGCACGTTCTGGATCATCTTGATGGTCGCTGCGACGTACAGGGCTTTCTGCCCGAGGAACGCGCCGGCCGCGGCCACGGCACCCGTGGAGTCGATCGTGCTGCCCATCCAGGCCCCGGCCAGAATTTCAGGCATGCCCACCAGTTTGGCGAAGGCCGGCTGGGCCACCATGCAGATGGCCGTGAAGACCATGGACAGACCGATGGCGAGCGTCAACTCCTCCTTCTTGGCCTTGCAGGCGGCGGCCGTGGCAATGGCCGCAGAGACACCGCAGACCGACATGTCGGCCGAGATGGTGATGTTCAGGGTCTTGGAAGGCATCTTGATGATCTTCTGGCCGACCCAGTAGGTCAGGACCAGCGTGATGGGTGTGCAGATCCAGGCCACGAAAATGCCCGGCTTGCCGATGGCGAGAATCTTGTTGAAGAGGATTTCAGCGCCGAGCAAAACGAGACCGGTCTTGATGTAGTATTCCGTGCAGACGGCCGGCATGATCCACTTGGGGGTGCCGACGGTGTTGCTGATGAGCAGGCCGAAGACAATGGCCCAGAGCGGGAACCCGAACCCCCAGTATTTCATCAGGGCCTGGGTTTCAGCCATGTAGGCCAGAATAGCGAGAAAGAAGACGGCTGGGAAACCCACCACGAATTTGCCGAAGGAGACTCCCATGATGGCTTTGCCGATGCCGAAAAAGACCGCCAACATGATGCACAGGCCGATGAGGTAGGGGATGCGGTTATAGGCTTTGACGTTAACCTTGCTATCGGCCTTGGACGCTTTGTCCTTGGCCTCCTGCCAGGCCTTGATATCCTTTTCGGCAGCCGTGTTGAGCGTGGCATCCTTGAAGCCCGCGGCGGCGGCAGCGGCCTGGGCTGTTTTGGCTTTCGCTATGGCCGCCTCGGCAGCGGCCTTGGCCTTGTCCGCGGCCTCTTTAAACGGCGCGCCCATCGCCTTGGCGGTTTCCTCGGTCCGGATGAGGGCATCGAGCGGGTTGGTGTTCCAGTCGCTGGGGGCTGACAGGAAATTTTGAATGGTCTTGGCGAAATCCTGATTGGTCGCCCGCACGCCGCGCTTGGCCGAAGAGGCATTGTGCCATTCGATGGTCTTGAACGGGGCCTTGGCGGCCTCTTCCTTCATGGTGGTGTTGTACGTGGGAATCTCGGCCGCTTTCTCGGGTGGGTTCGGCAGATAGATCAGAAGACCGACGATGAGCAGGAAAAAACCCATCCAGACGGCCATCCAGTCTTCCTTGGTGTAGAGATCCCTGAGAGAGGTCTTGCCGCTGTCGATCACGACATAATCCGGTTCCGCTTGAGATTTTACAGTGTCGGTTGCCATGTTTTCCTCCTGCCGCTGATGAGTGTTGAGATGAGACGATCGTATAGACGTTCAGCGCTGCCCGCTCAGTAACGACTCCGGTATCGGGGTTCTGGGTTCAAAAAATCAACGAGGGGAGTAGCCATGGTCTCGCCATCCTCCCGCATGGACGATAGGGCCGGCGGCGATCAGGCCCCGGGAACTGCTATTTTCCTGAACTCCGAATCTTCGCCACCAGAGCCGTTATCTTTTACAACAAACACAGGCGATGTCAAGTCCAAGAACATCTCTCCCGAATCGGCTGCCGGCAGGGCTATCCGGGAGTTCCGTGACCATGCGCCAACAACAAAATAACCGGCGGGATCGTGCCGGGGATCATTTCAAGGCTTCTCTATTTTTCCCCTTCCAGCTTCCGGCTTCGAGCTTCAAGCGCGGCGATCAGCCGCCGCATGTCCGGCGGCATCGGCGACTCGAACGTCAGCGCCGCACCGCTGGCGGGGTGCACGAACCCGATGCGCCAGGCGTGCAGCATCTGACGGCGGATATCTGATAGAAGTTCATTTATTTCAATTGACGGTGACGATTCACCGGCCCGGAGCGCGGGGCTGCGTTTGCCGTAGACCGGGTCGCCGACGATGGGGTGGTGGACAGCCGCGCAGTGCACACGGATCTGGTGGGTGCGGCCGGTCTTGAGATCGAGTTCCAGGAGGGTAAAACCGGGAAAACGGCTGCGCACCCGCCAGCCGGTCTCAGCCTGCCGCGTCCTGCGGCTCGCAACCGACATGCGCTTGCGGTCCACGGGGTGCCGCCCGATGGGCAGCCGGATGGTCCCTTCGGCGGCGGGCATCGCGCCGTGGACCAGCGCCAGATAGGTCTTCTGCACCGTGCGGGCCTTGAACTGGGCATTGAGCCCCTCGAGGGCGGCACCGTCCTTGGCCACCACCAGGGTGCCGGAGGTGTCCTTGTCGAGGCGGTGCACGATCCCCGGGCGCAGTTCGCTCCCGATGCCGCCGAGGTCCGGGCAGTGGTAAAGCAGCCCGTTCACCAGGGTCCCTGAATAGTGGCCCGGGGCCGGGTGCACGACCAGACCCGGCGGTTTGTTGATCACCACGATGTGCGCGTCTTCGTATAGGATGGCGAGGGGAATGGGCTCGGGCAGAAAACCGGCCGGCCGCAGGGGCGGAATGCAGCCGGTGACGGCATCCCCGGTCTTCAGGCGGTGGCCCGGCTTTTGGGGCCGGTCGTTGACCCGGACGTTGCCGCCCGCGATGAGCTGGGCGGCGAAAGAGCGCGAGCAGCCCGGCAGGCGGGCGCCGACAAACACGTCCAGCCGCTGGCCCGCTGCGGAAGAATCCACACGAATGGAAAAGGCGTCGCCGTGGGTCATGGACGCTGAATTCAGCTGGCTATGCAGCCTCGGGGGCGAACAGGGACTCAATTTCCGAGAGGATGGTCTTCTCGTCCTTCTTTTTGGCCTTCGAGAGCTCCTTCACCAGCAAAATCTGGGCGGTGTCGTAGAGCTTGCGCTCGCCGAAGGAGAGGTCTTTCGTCAGCTTGAGGCGGAAGAGGTCGCGGAACACCTCGGCCACATCGAAGAGGGAGCCGGTCTTGATTTTCTCCATGTATTCGCGGTAGCGGCGGTTCCAGGTCTGGGTGTCGCCCAGGATCTCCCGCTTGGCCTTCATGATGGCGTAGACCTTGGGAACCTCCTTGGCATCGATCAGGTAACGCAGGCCGACCGATTCCACGTTGTTGATAGGGATCATGATGACCATCCCGTTTTCCAGCACCCGCAGGATGTAAAAATTATGGTGCTCACCGTTGACCACACGGCTCTCGATGGCTTGAATCTGACCGACTCCGTGAGCCGGATAGACGGCAAGGTCGCCGACTCGGAACTTGCGCATCCTGGGCTTTGCCGCCGGCACGACTTCTTTGGGTGCTTTTACAGCCATATGTCCACTCATTTCAGCTTGTTGTTTTGGCAGGACCCGAGGGGTGTTTCCTCGACATGTGGCAATTGTTTAGCATATTCGCGGCCGGGAGTCAACTGCCACCCGCAACCGTGTGCTGCCCGAAAACCGGCGCGAAGCAGAGGTGTCTTTTGCGGCGGCCCATGCGGAAGGCACTCCCCATCGGGCCCTTCCGCAAAAAGCCGAATTAAGAATCGTTCACCCCATGTCAAAAAAGGATTGGCGCCTTTCGGCGCCAATCCTTTTTTGATGGCTAATAAACAACTCTAATGATTCGAAATTACAACAGAAACGGAACCATCAGCAGCGCCACAACGTTCAGGATCTTGATCATCGGGTTGACGGCCGGGCCGGCGGTGTCTTTGTACGGGTCGCCGACGGTGTCGCCCGTGACGGCAGCCTTGTGGGCATCGCTGCCCTTGCCGCCCAGGTGGCCGTCTTCAATGTACTTCTTGGCGTTGTCCCAGGCCGCGCCGCCCGTGGTCATGGAGATGGCCACGAACACGCCGGTGACGATGCTGCCGATCAGCAGGCCGCCGAGCGCGATCTTGCCGAGCAGAAGTCCGACAATGATCGGGGTGACGACCGGCAGCAGGGCCGGGATCATCATCTCCTTCAGCGCGAACTTGGTCACGATGTCGACACAGGCGGCATAGTCGGGTTTGCCGGTGCCTTCCATGATCCCGGGGATTTCCCGGAACTGACGACGCACTTCATCGACGACGGCACCGCCGGCCTTGCCGACCGCCATCATGGCGATGGAGGCAAACAGGTACGGCAGCAGGCCGCCGATGAACAGCCCGATGATGACGTTGACGTC
>JBFYWS010000060.1:0-6263 GCA_041310935.1 Desulfobacteraceae bacterium
GAATCAAAACCAGGGAGCCGCAATACCCATAGGCGCTTGTGATTTTTTGGACATACCGGGAAACAGCAAACCATAATATATTGTAATAAAATAGAAAAAATTAATCTACCACCCCGCCGCCAAGCAATGGCATGAGTCCTGCTTAATCTGCGTCCTGAACAGTGGAACGCCGCGCAAACCTGGCGGCGAATTTTTTTGTTTACCAGGATTAATCATATGCCTTTGCCGCTTGGACATATCGCAATCGGATTGGCCACTCACGAAGTGGGCTCAACCCGTTCGGCCTTCAGCCGCTGGAAGCTTTTTACGGCCATCGTCGTGCTGTCCAACCTGCCTGACATCGATGTCATCATCGGTCTTCTGTTTCATTGGAACGGCAGTGCCTTCCACCGGGGACCCACCCACAGCCTCCTGTTTGCCTTGGTTATTGGATTTCTGGCATCCAGGGCTTCGAACATCTGGACTTGGCTCCCTCGACTGGGCTTTTGGACCTGCTTTTCACTGATCCTGTCGCACGTGGCGGCCGATGCCCTGCTCTCGACGTCAGCCGTGTCTTTTTTCTGGCCGCTGGAAACCAACTGGTCCACCGGACACAGCGGCTGGGAGGATGTGGTCGGAATGGTGCTGAGGGGGGACAAGCAGGATGGTTGGATCGCTCTGAGCTCCGCCGCCGTTATTGCCATTCTCCGCGCCGCCCGCACCCTGAAGACGGGCCGCCTGATACGATCGGGCAGCAAAAGCACTGGGGATTAGGCCGGACAAACGGACTGCCGATAAATTGCACCACTGCGAAATGGTCCGCTCATTCCCGCTCAGCTAACCCCTGGAGGTAAATTTTTACCCAAAAACACATCGGGCGGTCAGCCCGTTTCCGGTCCAACCGCCCGATGTTTTCTGGTAGGCGCTACTGGATTTGAACCAGTGACTTCTACCGTGTGAGGGTAGCGCTCTCCCGCTGAGCTAAGCGCCCAAAAAGGCTGACGCGCGCGTCAGCCTTTTTATTACGTCGTTCCCGGATCGAAATCAAGTGTTTTTTCGGTGGGAGTTCCTTCCTCCATCGATTCGTTCGTGGCGGAGGGCTCCGCCAAGGGTTCCGGTTCCTCGATCGCCGTTTCCGCCGGCAGAGGCTCCTGCGGGGCGGACTCCTCGTAGCCGTCGGCCTGCTCCGGCGCACCGGTACTCTCCGCGGGGGCGGGGGCCTCGCCCTCGTCCGGTTCGATCGTGACCCCGGCCCGCATTTCCAGCGGCGGTTTTCCGAACTCTTCGATCTCCTTGGGCGAGGGCAGGTCGTGGAGATCCTTCAGGTCGAAGGTTTCGAGGAAGGTCTTGGTCGTGGCGTAGATCAGCGGGCGGCCGGCGATCTCCTTGCGTCCCAGCACCCGCACGAGCTTGCGCTCGAGCAGCACGCGCAGGACCCCGCCGCAGTCCACCCCGCGGATGTGTTCGACGTCGGCGCGGATGATCGGCTGCTTATAGGCGATCACCGCCAGTGTCTCCATGGCGGCCTTGCTCAGCCGCAGCGGCTTGGGGTCGACCATGCGCCGGATCCACGGCGTATACTCCGGCCGGCTGCGAAACTGGTAGCCTCCGGCCACCTCCGCGAGGTAAAAGCCGCCCGGGCGGGCGTCGTACTCGGCTTGCAGGGCCGCGACGGCCTCGCGGATGGCCTCGGCGTCCGCCTGGGGCAGAATTTTTTTCAGGCGGTCGAGGCTCAACGTCTCTTCCGCCACGAAGAGCAGGCTGTCGATGATGTTCTTGAGGTTTTCCATCACATGTAAAATATCCGGATGATCCCTGAATTCACGTGCTGGACGATGCGAATCAGGGAAAGTTTGACCATCTCGAGGGTCGCCAGAAACGTGACGATGATCTCGCTCCGGTGGGGCTGATCCGAAAACAGCTCAAAAAAGGTGAGGGAGCCTTTGGCCTCCAGTTGATCCGCGATCTGAGAGATGCGTTCCTGGACCGAGACCGTGTCGGTGGTAAACTCGATGCGCGCCTCGTCCGGCAGGCCGGCCAGAATTTTCTGGAACGCGTCGATCAGCTCGAAGAGGCCGATCTTGATGACCTCCTCGTCCCCCGGGGGCGCGAGATCGCCGGGTTTGACCCCGCGCGTGAACGTGTCCTCCCCCAGCAGGGGGCGTTCGGAGAGCTGCGCGGCCGCGGATTTGAGCTTGAGGTACTCGAGCAGCGGCCGGACGATCTCCTGGCGCGGGTCGTCATCCTCCTCGCCCTCTTCGGCGTGCAGCGGCAGGAGCATGCGCGATTTGATCTGGGCCAGGGTCGAGGCCATCACCACGAACTCCGCGGCATACTCGACGTTCATCGCCTCCAGCCACTCCAGGTACTGCAGGTACTGCTCGGTCACCAGGGCAACGGGCAGGTCGGTGATGCTGATCTCGTTTTTCCGGATCAGGTGGACCAGCAGGTCCATCGGCCCTTCGAAAATGTCCGTCAGACTGACGCGGTAGGGCTCTGCGGTATGCGGCCTCGCCACGGTGCTTCTTTCCATCACAGTTTGATCGCCGCCCGGACCTCTTCCATGGTCCGGCAGGCGGTTTGCCGAGCCGTGGCGTTCCCGGCCGCTATGATCTCCGCGACGCGCTCGGGGCGCTCCTGGTAGTAGCGGCGCTTTGCGCGGATCGGGTCGAGGAACGTATTCAGGTTCTGGCCCATCCGTTTCTTGCACTCCACGCACCCGATGTCCGCCGTGCGGCAGCGCTGGTTGACTTCGGCTACGAGCTCCGTCGGCGAGTAGAGCTTGTGGAAGTCGAACACGTTGCACACGTCGGGGTTGCCGGGGTCGGACTTGCGCATGCGCTGGGGGTCCGTGATCATGGTCGCAACCTTCGTCGCGACGACATCGGCCGGATCGGAGAGGAAGATGGCGTTGCCGTAGCTCTTGCTCATCTTGCGGCGGTCGGTCCCGAGCAGCTTGGGGGTCTCGGTGAGGATGACCTCCGGCTCCGGGAACACCGGCCCGTAAAAATAGTTGAAACGCCGGGCGATCTCGCGGGTGATCTCGACGTGCGGCGCCTGGTCCACCCCCACCGGTACGCCGAACGGCTTGTACATGATGATGTCCGCGGCCTGCAGCACCGGGTAGCCCAGAAACCCGACGGTGGACAGGTCCTTGGTGGTGAGCTGCTCGATCTGGTCCTTGTAGGTCGGGTTGCGTTCAAGCCACGGCACCGGCGTGATCATGCACAGGAGCAGAAAGAGCTCGGCGTGCTCCTTGATGTGGGACTGCACGAACAGGGTGCTCTGCTCCGGGGTGAGTCCCACGCTCAACCAGTCGAGCATGATGTCGTCGCTGAACCCCTTGATGAGATCCGGCTTCTCGTAGTCGCTGGTCAGGGCGTGCCAGTCCGCGATGAAAAAAAAGCAGTCGTACGCTTCCTGCAATTGCACCCAGTTGGCGAGCGCGCCGTGGTAGTTGCCCAAGTGCAGCGGCCCGGTGGGCCGCATTCCGCTCAACAGTCGTTTCCGCATTTCCGTGCTGCTCCCTTCTGAATCCCGATGAACTCGTAAAACGTCATCCGAATCGATGGATTGGACTATTTACGAAGCCATCACTCCTCATGCCTCCGGGCGGGGGGAGACCGCCGCCGGGGCGTCATGGTCATGAACCAGGCGGCGGGCGAGGGCGAGCTCATCCTCGCGGGTCCCGGCCCGGCCGTTCAGCTTGGCCTCGAAGACCGCCTGGAAGATCCGGCGGTACATCGGGCCGGGCTCGAGTCCGAGCGCCTTCAGATCCTCGCCCTGCAGGGAGATGGACGTCCGGCGCAGGTTCGTGCAGTAGAGCGAGATCGCCTTCTTGACCTTTTCCTGGTTCGTGATGGCCATCATGAAAAGGATGAGTTCGGTACGGAACGCGGAGAGCCGGTGGTACAGGCCGCTGTTTTCAACCGGAAGGCTGCGCTCCAGCCAGTAGAGGCAGCGCTCGGCGTTTATACGGTCGTGCACGAAACACTTCCGCAGGCGGGGAGTGAGCTCGAACCGGACGCAAATCTCCTCCGCCGTGCCCTTTTCGCAGTGATGGATCAGCACCAGAAAATAAACGGCCCACTTCATATAGGATTCGTCCAGAAAAAGCAAATCATACCAGGAGAGGACCTGTTTGGCCGCGTTCAGCCGGGTGAGCAGCGGTTTGCTCAGGGCGAGCGAGGGATGGACGACCTTGAGCAGTCCGAAATCGTTCAGCCGGGCGATGGCGGCCGGCGGGGTCTCTTCCTCTAAAATTTGCCGCAGTTCGCTGAACACCCGGCGGCCGGAGAGCTCCCGGAAGAAGTCCATGCTGACCGCGTTGCGGATGAGGCCGGCGGTCAACCGGCTGATGGTGAAGCTGAAGCGCTGCTCGAAGCGGATGGCCCGGAACACCCGGGTCGGGTCCTCCACGAAGCTCAGGTTGTGCAGCACCCGGATGGACTTTTCCTTGACGTCCTTCTGAGCGTTGAAGAAGTCGATGAGCACTCCGAAGCGGTCCGGGTTGAGCTGGATGGAGAGGGTGTTGATCGTGAAATCCCGTCGGTAGAGGTCCAGCTTGATCGAGCTCATTTCCACGACCGGCAGGGCGGCCGGGAACTTGTAATATTCCATGCGGGCGGAGGCGACATCGATCTTGAAGCCGTCCGGGTAGATGATCACCGCCGTGCCGAATTTCTCGTGGGCGTGGATGCGGGCCCCGGTGAGTCGGGCATAGGCCCGGGCGAAGCCGATCCCGTCGCCCTCGATCACCACATCCATGTCCTCGTCGCTGCGGTACAGGAACAGGTCGCGCACGAACCCGCCCACCACGAAGGCCCCGCAGCCCAGGTGGCTAGCCGTTTCGCCGATCCCTTTCAGGATGTCGAGGATGCGGGGGGAGAGTCGTTCCTGCATGAACTTGATGACGTTGCGGGTGCGGGGGTTGAAAGACTCCCGCAGCGCCTCCGCCGCCGCCCCGGGCTCGGCCTGCCGCTGGCCCACGAGGATATTCAGCAGGTCCGTGCGGGTGATGACGCCGACGACGCGCCCAGCCTCCACCACCGGCAGGATGCGCTGCTTGGTGTCGATGATCTTCTTCTGGATCTCCGCCAGGCCCGCATCCGGGCCCACGGTGGCCGCCTCGGTGGTCATGTACTCGCGCACCGGCACCCCGCCGAGTTTATGAAAGAGGGCCTTCTCGATGACCTGCCGGGTGATGAAGCCGAGCAGATCCTCCCGGCCGTCGCGCTGGGCGGTGACCAGCAATGCGTTGACATTGTAACGGGTCAGCAGATTGTTAGCCTCTTCGCAGGAGACCTCCGCGTCGGCGCCGATGGCCGGGGCGGACATCAGGTGTCGGGCCAGGCGGCGCGCCCGAACCTTCTCGAACAGGATCTGGAGCAGTTGGTGCTCGGTTTGGGCCAGGGTCTGGCCCTTGACGGTCGCCGCGGCGGCATAGGCATGACCGCCGCCGCCCAGGGTGGCCAGAATGGCGCCCGCATCCACCTCCTCCAGGCGGCTGCGGGCCACGATGTAAATCTTGGACTCCATCAGGGCCAGGGCGAAGATCGCCTCGAGATTCTCCATCCGGGCCATTTTCTGAACCAGGAAGGCGAAGTCGGGAATGTAGGTCTCTCGGGAGATGCTGGTCATCACCACCTCGACCCCGTTCACCTGGGAGCGGTTGGCGCTCTGGATCATGTCGTTGAGAAGAGTCACCTGCTCCGGGTTCAGCTCGCGCGCGATCAGCTCGGAGACGACGTTGAGGTTTGCGCCCCGGGCGAGCAGGAAGGCGGCCGCCAGGAAATCCCTCTCGGTGGTGGACGGAAAGGTGAACGAGCCGGTGTCCTCGTAGAGGCCCAGGCACATGATGGTGGCCTCGTCGGGGGAGATCTCGATGTCGGCCCGAGCCCGAATGGCCTCGACCAGCAGGGTGACGTTGGCGCCGGTGGGTGCGCAGACCTCCACGTGCCCCCGGATGTCGCCGTCCCCGGGAGGGTGATGGTCGTAGATGTGGATGTCCACCCCTTGTTTTTCGAGGAGGTCGGCGAGCCGGCCGATCCGGCCGGGCTGGCGGGTATCGACGAGCACAAGCCGTTTGACGCGGTCGAGGTCGATCGTGCTGACTTCCGCCATGTTGAACAGGTACACCATGGAGTCGATGAAGAAATTCCGCAGGTTTTTTTCCTGGGAGCCGGGAAAGACGACGCGCGCGTCGGGATAGAGCTTCTGGGCCGCCAGCAGGCTGGCCAGGGCATCGAAGTCTGCATTGAGATGCGTGGTAATAACCGTGATCT
>JBFYWS010000061.1:0-2870 GCA_041310935.1 Desulfobacteraceae bacterium
ACGCCGGCATGAACTGGGACGGGGTGAGCTGGAAGATGACCGAGGAGCAGTGGGACCGCGTGCTGGAGGTCAACCTGAAGGGCTACTTCAATTTCACCCGCCACGTGGCCCCCGTCCTCAAGGACCAGAAGTACGGCAAAATCATCAACGTCACCTCCATCAACGGGATGCGCGGAAAATTCGGACAGACGAACTACTCCGCCTCCAAGGCCGGCATCATCGGCTTCACCAAGGCGCTCGCCAAGGAACTCGGCGCCTTCGGCGTGACTGTCAACGCGGTCGCGCCCGGCCTGATCGAAACGGCGATGCTCAAGGAATCCGACGCCCGGGAAAAAATCATCGATCTGGCCATGGGCGAAAGCGCGCTGAAGCGGGTCGGGCAGCCGGAAGACCTGGCGTATCTCGTGGCGTTCCTGGCCTCCGACCGGGCTCGGCACATTACCGGGGAGGTCATCAAAATCGACGGGGGGCAGTATATTTAGAAGTTTGAAGTTTGAAGTTTGAAATGAATACATAGAAGTGGTTTCAAAACCTCGGATCACGCCTGAGAGCAAGACGCAGGCCGATTCGAAACCGCAGTCCGCCTGCGGCGGACCATCGGTCGTCAGACGGGGTTATGAAACCGCTTCTAACCACCTGTAACCATACGGAGGTACCATGTCACGTGTCGCCATCATCGGCGTCGGGCAGAGCGAGTTTGTGCGGGCCTACCCGGGCTCCGTGCGCGAGTTGGCCTTCGAAGGGTTCAAGGACGCCATGCGCGATGCCCGGCTCAGCGCCAAGGACATCGGTGCATCCGTCGTCTGCTCCGCGCCGGAATACGACAAGCAGCGGTCGCCGGCGGGTGTCTTTGCCGAATACCTCGGCCTGAACCCACAGCCGACCTTTTACGTCGAGAGCCTGTGCTCATCGAGCAGCATGGGCCTGCGCCTGGCCTACTCCCTGGTGAAATCGGGACTGCACGACGTGGTGGCAGTCATCGGTTTCCAGAAGATGTCGGAAATCTCCTCGGCCGATTCCCAGGAACGCATGGGCCGCGGCGCCGACATCCAGTGGGAAAGCCCCTTCGGCACCATGATGCCGGCCTACTATGCCATGTATGCCCGGGCGCACATGGCCGCCTATGGAACCTCGTTGGAGGACTTGGCGCTGATCCGGGTCAAGGCCGCCACCTACGGCCAGCTGAACGACAAGGCCGTGTACCGCAAGCCGGTCACGCTCGAAAATCTCAGCAATCCCGCGGACCGCATGGCCGGTCCGGTGGCGAGCCCCCTGCGGGTGGGAGACTGCTGCGCCAACGCCGACGGCAGCTCGTGCGTCATCGTCGCCAGCGAGGAAAAAGCCAAGGCGTTCTGCAAAAAGCCGGTCTGGATCCTGGGACTGGGGGCCGCCACCACCAGCGTCAACCTGGCCGGCCGCAGCCTCTTCACGGGGTTGACGGCGGCCCAGGAAGCCGGCCGCCAAGCTTACCAGATGGCCGGCCTGGGGCCCAAGGAGATCGATGTCGCCGAAGTCCACGACTGCTTCACCATCGCCGAGATGATGGCGTATGAAGATCTGGGCTTCGCCAAGCCCGGCGAAGGCCGGGATCTGATCCGCGCCAAGGCCACCTACAAGGAAGGGGCCATCCCGGTGAACGTGGACGGCGGGCTTCTCTCCAAGGGGCATCCGATCGGCGCCACCGGCGGCAGCCAGATCCGCACGATTGTTCTTCAACTGCGGGAGGAGGCCGGAGCGATCCAGGTCAAGAGTCCGGAGATCGGCCTGGTGCACAACATCGGCGGAGTCGGACTCTACGGCAATGTGAGCATCCTCGGACGCTGAGAGGGTCCGTGCAACCGGGGCGCAGGCCCCGCTCTTTGTGGAAAGGAAGCCACGTCATGGCGGAAAAAAAAGAAAGCGACGAGCGCTTCAAGAAATTCGGCACAGTGAGCTTTACCTCACTGACCAAAACCAACGATTTTATCGACTACCTGGAAAATGGCAAGATTGACGGCACCCGCTGCAAGGAGTGCGGCAGGGTCTTTTTCCCGCCGCGCGCGGACTGTTTCCAGTGCCTGGCGAGCCACATGGAGTGGTTCGAGGTCACGGGCAGCGGCAAGCTCGTCTCCTTCAGCAAGCTCGAATACGGCCCGGCAGGCTTCCAAGAGGACGTCCCCTACAGCATCGCCCTGCTCGACTACGGGCAGTTCAAAATCTTCGGGCGCATCGGCAAGGACGTCCCTGAAACCGACATCGCCGTCGGCATGCCGATGAAGACGGTCGCGAACCGGCTGCCGAACGGCCAGCTGAATTACGTGTTTGTGAAACCATAGTTTTTTGGGTTCGGTGCCGAACCCAAAAAACTATCTGTGAAAAAAATCAACTAAAAAACCGAATAATCTAAGGATGAGCGCCATGGCCGATTTCAAGTGCATTAAACTCGACATGTCTGGAGGGGTCGCCCGTGTTGCCCTCGCCCGGCCCAAGCACAACGTATTCAACATCGACATGATGAAGGAGCTGATCGCAGCACTTGAAACGCTCAAGGCCGACCGGGAAATCAAGTGCGTGGTCATTTCCGGTGAAGGCGCGAGCTGGTGCGCGGGGGTGGAAGTCGCCGACCACAAGCCCGATCAGGTCGGCGCCATGATCGCCACCTTCAACCGCATGCTCGAGCTGATCGAGGGCCAGGAGGTGCCCACCATCGCCGCCGTTCAGGGTGCCTGCCTCGGCGGCGGCATGGAAGCCGCCATCGCCTGCGACATCGTCGTGGCCGCCAAGAGCGCGGTCTTCGGCCAGCCGGAGATCAAGCTTGGGTTCTTCCCGCCCTACGCCGCCATCCGGCTGCCGCACCTCGTCGGGCCGGCCAAGGCCATCGAGATCTGCAC
>JBFYWS010000452.1:0-2527 GCA_041310935.1 Desulfobacteraceae bacterium
CGCCGGACTCCACGTAGTCCCCGATGCGAAAAGAGTCGTCGATCAGGAAGAACACGCCGGAGATGATGTCCCGCACCAAGGTCTGCGCACCGAAACCGATGGCCAGGCCGATGACCCCGGCGCCGGCGATCAGCGGGCCGATGTTCACCCCGATGGAGGAAAGCACGATCATTGAAACGATCACGAACAAGACCGTCAGAACGAACTTGCGCAGGAGCAGGAGGAGCGTCCCGGTGCGCGAACCGCCGGCCCCGCCCTCCTCGGCCTCTTCGCCGGCTTCCGGCATTTCCTGGCGCAGCCGGCTGTCGATGCGGGCCTTGACGAACTCCCAGGCGATAAAGCCCAGCAGCAGGGTCAGGACGATGCTGAGCACGTGGGAGGTGAATATCCTCCCGGCGGTCAGATCCACCCCCCACAGCCCCAGCACGATGAAGAACAGAAACGCGACCAACACCACCCGATACAGCTTCCGGATCAACGGCGTGTAGTGTGTGATGGTGTTCCGCCCCTCGAGGGGCGGGACCTCCCGCACCTTGTCGCCGCTCAAATCGGCGATCTCCAGCGTCTCGCCGCCGGCCAGCTTGAGAAGCCGCAGCCCCCACTGGTCCAGCCCGATGAAGATCGGGATCACGAACAGGCTGAGGATCAGGTTGAGCACCGTGGCGCCTCCCCCCAGAAGGACGTCCGCGACCCAGTAAACACCCATGCAGAGCACGTAGGCGCTTGCCAGGTAGTGCCAGTACTTCGCAAAGGCGGCTCGCGGGCCTCCCCTTGCGGTCTCTGCGGCTGCCGGCAGGATAGCCTCGGCGACCCGCTGCCGGCTTTTCCAGATCATGACGATCAGGGCGACGGTGATGTAGGCGCCGCCCAAGCTGTAACTCATCAAGTAGAGCGGTTGGCCGGCACCGATTGCGCCCAGTACGGCACTCGCCCCGGTGATCGCGGCGGCACCCACTGTGATGAAAAGGATCCAGCGGTAAAGAAAGGCGGCGGCGGCGTTCTTCATCGGGAACAGGCGCAGGGCGGGTTCATCCGGCGAAAAAATGACCTTGGCCGCAGCCGCGAACAACAGCAGGTAGTAGCTCACGATCAGGGTGATCGAAACGAGTTCATAACCGAGGTCCCCTTTTTGGAAAATGAGGACGAATAGAATGAAGGTGGTGGCCGCAAACACCGCGATCCCCAGGATTTCCAGGATCAGATGCCAAAGGGCCCGCCCCAGAAACGTCACCTGCCCCAATCTGAGGGAGGCCAACACCCTCTCGCGCATCTCCCGGGTCCTCCGGAAAAGCAGCCCCCTGGCAAGCAGCCCAGCCGTCAGGATTGCAAAAAGCGCCAGCAGGACAGTGAAGAAACGGTCGATGCCCTCACCACCGGTCAACCTTCTCCAGGCATCGCCCAGGTAGTCTGATTCGGCGTCCGCCGCGCCGAGGGTCCAGGACAGCTTTTTGATCAGCGCCGAGGCCTTGTCGGCCATCCGATAAAAAACACCCCCCAGCCCGCTGTCCCGGCCTCTCACGACCGACCCGCGTTCGTCCCGCGCGGAATTGGCAGCCGCCTGGCGTTTGAGGACCTGGGCCAGCACCTGGCGTGCCTGCTCGTCGGTCAGGGGACCGATGAAAGCCTCCACCTGCTCCGGGGTCTGCAGGTGGGCGGGCACGGCGACCCCCTCCGACTTGACCTCGGGCTTTTTCGCCTTGGGCATGGGCATCTTCTGCGCCCAAACGGTCCCATGGCCAAAGAAAAAGAACAGCAGAAGGCATGTCACGGCCCACAAGAAACTTTTCGTGCGGTGGTTCATACGGCCTCGCATCCAACAAAAATAAGATAATTTTCCCCGAATAATTTCCCCCACCGCGACGGACACCCCAACTGCCTGCCGCGGCATGCCGGCTCAGCGCCGGGCAGACCAGGGCCAGGAACCTTGCTGTCGCCGCACTTTTCAGCCCTCTTTTGACTTCCAGGATAGGGTTTTGCTCCGTGGGTGTTGTACGACCCAGGGGCTCATTTTCAGAAATAGACCCCGGAACGCCGGTGGTGCCCCTGCGCTCGAGGTAGTGCGAAATTCATACTCAACGCCACAGGAAACTGCAGGATGTCCATAACCAATTTAAATCAATTGATTTTCGCAATTGGAAAAAGCCGCCCCAAAGTGAGCGCCAAGGGCCATCACATGCCGAAATATCGGCACGTGGACTATATATCGGCATTACGGGGGGGCCCCCCCGATTGTCAGCCCTTTCATTTTTGACTGCAGGGGCGCAGTGGCGGCTACAACACGGGCGCGAGCAGGCGCGCGGCCTTGGCGCCGACCTTGAGGTGAAACGGCAGCGCGTCGTAGGCCCGGGCGCCGACCTCCAGCGACTCGCCAAAATCACGCGCGAACATCGAAGCGACCTCGGCCGTGAAACCGACGTCCGCGACGGCGAGCGTGATCTCGAAGTTCAGACGGAAGGAGCGGTTGTCGAAATTCTTGGTGCCGATCGCCGCGAAGCCCTCGTCCACCACCAACGCCTTGTGGTGCAGA
>JBFYWS010000458.1:0-3464 GCA_041310935.1 Desulfobacteraceae bacterium
CGTTTCCCGGGCCGCACGCCTTTATCGGCGAGGGCGCCGGTCGGGCAGACGTCGACGCAGGCGGTGCAGAACTTGCATCCGGAGGCTTCCAGACTATCGGCCAAGGTTCCCACCTGAACCCTGCCGCCGGCGTCGACCACGAAACCGATGGCCTCGATGCCCCTCAGATCCCGGCAGGCCCGCACACAGCGCGTGCAGCCGATACAAAGGTTGTAATCGCGCTCAAACAGCGGGTGGCTCTTGATGACGGCGAAATCGGTTGGCGCCCACCTGGCCGCCGCGGGCGGAATGCCGACGTGGTTAACGACGTTCTGAAGCTCGCAAAGACCGAACCGCGGGCAGCAGCGCTCGTTCTCCGGCACGTTGGCGGAGCACTGCGTTCGGCTGCAGCCCTCCTGCTGGGCGCAAGTGAGGCAGGCGTGAGGGTGCCGGGATAGAATCGGCACGAGCTTTTCCCGGCGCCGCGCCTGGATGCGCTCGCTCGACGTAACGACCACCAGGCCCTCTTCCGCCGGCGTGGCACAGGAGCCCACGAGATCGGCCGCCCCCTCCACTTCGACGACACACACGCCGCACCCCTCACCGCCTTCGCCCGGTTGGGCATTCACTATTTTTCGGGTCCCCTGGTAAACGGCCGGCACGGCCGCACTGCCCTCGGCGGGCGGCAGGTCAGGATGGTGGCAAAGCGTCGGTATGTAGATACCGGCCGTGCGCGCCGCCTCCAGGATGGTGGTCCCGGCGGGTACTTCGGTGGTATGACCGTCAATGGTGAGGGTGACGGTGGTCATGGACTGGCTCCTAAAAAATGCGGAAGGTGGTCGGAAGGCGGAAGGTGGAAGGCGGAAGGTTGAAAAAAGAAAAAACAAGCAACCACCGGCAAGTCGTTATCTATTCCGCCTTCCCCCTTCCAACTTCCGCCTTCAAACTTCACCCTTCCCCCTTCCAACCTCCCCCTTCCAACCTCCCCCTTCCAACTTCCGCCTTCCAACTTCCGCCTTCAAACACATCGCATGGGCGAACAGCGCCGCCCCGACGGCCCCGGCGATCTGCGTGTCCCACTGGGTCTGCATGCGTTCGATGCCGATCTTCTTCATCAGCCGTTCCATGACCCCGCGATTCTTCGCCATGCCGCCGGTCACGGCAAAGCCGGGTTTCACCCCGCCCCGTTCCACAAGGGCGAAGATGCGATCGGCCATGGTCTTGCAGTAGGCGGCGAGCACCTCTTCCCGGGTCCATCCCTTGCGCATCAGGCCGGTCGCTTCCGTCCTGGCGTAGACGACACAGGCGCTGGAGACCGCGGGAGGTTCTTCCCCCTTGAACTCGAAGGAACGGTCGCCGATCTCGCTGATGGGAACCCCCAGCAGGTCGGCGAAGACCTCCATGCCGCGCCCGGTGCCGGCGGCGCACCTGTCGTTCATGAGAAAGCTGGTGACCTTACCCTTTTCGTCGCACTGGATGGACTTGATGTCCTGCCCGCCGACATCCAGCACGGTGCGCACGCCGGGGCCGTAAATGAAGGTCGCCCCGCGCGCGTGGCAGGCGATCTCGGTGAGGGTGCGGTTGGCAAAGGGCACGTTGACGCGGCCGTAGCCGGTCCCGATGCAGTAATTCATGCGCTCTGCCGGCATGCCGATCGCATCCAGCGCGAATTTGTAAGCGTTGCGGGCGCTGTTGGGGCTGTCGAAGCCAGTGCGCATGTTGCCGTACGCCAGGATCTCACCGTCTGCCACGATTACGGCCTGGGAACTGACGGAGCCCACGTCGATTCCGACCGCGATGAACGTGGACGTTCTCCAGTCGAGCTCGGGGTTTTTCCAATTGGACTCGGGCCAGCGCCAGAATTCCTGTTTCTGTTCCTCAGCCATTGCGTTCTCACCCCACGCGAATCCGGGCGACGGACTCAGCACTCTTTTGTCCTACCTAAATTGAGCGATTGTGTCGACGCGCACCTGCCTGCCGAAGCCTCGGCGCAGGCAGGTCGAGTCTCGCTGGGGTCTGCCGCAGAAACCAAAATTAAAATCGCTCAACTTAGGTTCTACCTATTTGCTTTCGGCCGCAGACACGGCCGTACCCACCGCGCTACCGAACTCGGGGTCCTCCGGCACGTAAATCGTGTTCACCTTGAGCTGTTTGGCCATGGAGTCCATGAATCCCTTATTATGCCCCAGCCCGCCGATCAAGGCCACATCCTCGTTGACCCCGATGCGCCGGATCATGGAAGCGATGCGGCTGGCGATGGAGTCGTGAATGGCCTTGCTGATGTCCGCCTTGGCGGTCTTGGAGTGAATCAGACCGACCACCTCGGACTCGGCGAAGACTACGCATTGGGCGTTCATGGGAATATCCCTGGTGGACTGCAGGCTCAGAGGCCCCATCTCCGCGATGGTCACCTCGAGCGCCCGTGACATGGCCTCGATGAAAGCGCCGGCCCCGGCTGCGCACTTCTCGTTGACGGCGAAGTCGACGGCATTGCCCTGCTCGTCCAGTTTCGCCGCCCGGCCTTCTTCGGCGCCGACATCCGCCACGGTCCGGGCGTTCGGAAAGAAATAGCAAGCCCCCCTGGCCATGGCCTTGATGTCGTTCACGGTCTCTTCGGCGGCTGTGATGGCATCCTTGCCCGAGCCGGTCCCGAAAATCCGTTGAATATCCTTGCGGGCGATGCCGGCATGTTGCACGGCCAAGGCAAAGGAGTCCTCAACCGCCCTGGCCTGATCGAATCCGGTCAGCACCATGCCCTTGCCGATAATCTTCCCATCCTGCAGGATGACGGTTTTGGTGTTCTTGGCGCCGCAATCGATTCCGGCGGTAATCATCGTTTGCCTCCAGCCACCGGGTCGCTAAACCCGTTTGCAGCTCTTTCGGTTTCTCGAGGCTCAGGCGCTTTCGTCGAAAAGGAAATACCCTCAAAAAGCGCGCCGGCGCTCTTGCAGGCGGCCTCCGCCATGTGCCGTACATACTCGGGGCGGACACCGTTTTTCCAGCGCGGGTATCCACCACGCCAGACGTACTTCAAAAGTTCATGAAACCCGGCCCGGCTGAACCGGTAGTCGCCGATTAGGATATCTGCAGCTGCCGGCGTGACGGCAATTTCGATATCGCGGCGAACGGCGTAATGCGAGATGATCCCGAGCATGATATCCCGCGTTTTCCAACCGTCTGCCTTCTGTTTAAAGCCCGCAGGTTCTGCGGGGAACGGAAACTTCCGGTAGACCTCACCGATAAAACCGGTGTACCGGACTCCGTGGATGGCGCCCATCAGGTCGCCGATATCGCCGGATCGGTCGAAGACATAGGCGTGCCGGAGTATTTCGCCCCCTGCGGCAGGGCCGGCCAGTGCGGTCACGCAGTCACAAAAGTCACCGGCAAAGAAAAAATACCGGTCCAGCAGCAGCATGTCGGATTCGATGTTGAAGAAACCGAAGGCGACGGTTCCATGACTCAGGGAGTCGAAGGCAAGCGGCATA
>JBFYWS010000496.1:0-8424 GCA_041310935.1 Desulfobacteraceae bacterium
GGTCGCCGAAGGTGATGTTGTCGCGGATCGTCCCGGCGAAGAGGAACGGCTCCTGGGGCATGCAGGCAATGCGGCCGCGCAGGTCCTCGACCAGGACATCGCGGATGTCCTGCCCACCGACGAGTATCCGGCCGGCGGCCGGGTCGTAGAGCCGGGGAATGAGGCTGAGCAACGTCGTCTTGCCGCTGCCCGGTGGCCCCACGATGCCGAGCACGGCGCCGGGCTCGATCCGCAGGTCGATGCCGGCAAGAGCCGCCCGGGTCTGCGCCCCGGCGCCCCCGGGGTAGGAGAATTCCACGGCTTCGAAGACGATCGCGCCCGCCGGTTCGCGCAGCGAGCGGGCACCCGCAGCGGAGTGGATCTCCGGGCGGGTGGCCAGGATCGTGTCGATTCGATCCAGGGACGCGCGCCCCCGCTGGATGAGGTTGGTGACCCACCCCAGCGCCATCATCGGCCACATGAGCAGGCCGAGGTAGCTGATGAAGGCCACGAAGTCGCCCGGCGTGATCGTAAGCAGGATGGTCTGGCGGCCGCCGAGGAACAGGACGAGTGCCATGCTCAGGTTGGTGAGCAGCACCATCATCGGGAAGAAGACACCCGTGATTCTCACCAGGCTCAGGTTCTCGTCGACATAGGCCCGGGAGGCCGCCCCGATTTTTTCGGCCTCGGCCGTCTTGCGGTTGTGGGCCTTGATCAGGCGGATGCCGGCGACACGCTCACGGACCGCTTCCGTCAAATCCGAGAACGAGGCCTGCACCGACCGGTAGCGGCGGTGCATCCGGCGGCTGAAAAAGCGCGCGGCGACGGCGATGAACGGCATCGGGATGAGGACAAAGCCGGTCAGGGTGGGGTCGATGTAGATCATGAAGCCGATGGCCGCCGCGCCCATGACCACGGCGTCGTTCATGGCCACCAGGCCCATGCCGGCTGCCATGCGGATCTGCTGGATGTCGTTTGTGGCGTGGGCCATGAGGTCGCCCGTGCGGGTGCGGTCGAAATAGGCGGCGGAAAGGGTCTGCAGATGGTCAAACAGGCGGTTGCGCAGGCCCTCCTCGACGCGGCGGGATGTGCCCAGCAGGCACAGCCTCCAGACGTAGCGAAACGTGCCGATCAGAACGGCGAGGCCGGCGATGGCGAGCGCATAGTCGAGCAGCCGGCCGGTGTCGACGCGCAGCAGGGTGAGGTCGTCGACCGCCCACTTGATCACAAGGGGGACGATGAGCTGTAGCATGTCCACGAGGATCAGGCAGACCAGGCCGACCAGAATCCGGTTCCGGTTCTCTACGAAATACGGCTTGATTATTGAAATCGAGGACATCGATTTTGGATATCACATGCGGGATATCGGAGCAACGGGAAGAAACGGTGTAACGACTCAGGTGGATAGGTTGAAGGCTGAAGGCTTTTAGGGACAAACCCGACGTGATCACACAAAACGCCGAGCATTTGAGTTGAAAGTCTTGAATGGGTTGATTCGTTCTTTGCGAGATGCTTTCATGACCTTCAGCCTTCAGCCTTCAGCCTAAACACCTGCGCGGTTACCGTTGACTTTGACCACCATGGTTGCTATTTTGTCCAGATGGAACTTGGGAATATTGTTGAATATATTGACCGCGAAAGAATCCTTTGCGCCGTGGTGCTGGAGGTCAAGAACCAGCGGCTGCGGCTCTTGACCGAGAACAACCGCGAGGTGAACCTCTCCGCAAGCCGGCTGTTGCACAGGGACCAGTCCCGCCTGGACATCTCGATGGGCCGGTCGCGGATGGTGGATGCCCTGAAGGAAGTGGCGAACAAACGCCGGGCGCTGGTCGACAAGGTTATCATCCGGGAGGTGTGGGAGGTGTTGACCGCCGAGCAGCAGTGGGTCGACCTCGAAACCATGACGGCCTTCTGCTTCCCCGATGGTCCGAACGGAGATCACCAGTCGGCGGTCGTCCGGGCCCTTTTTGAGGACCGGCTGTATTTCAAGTTCAACCCGGAGCGGTTTTTCCCAAACTCCGAGGAGCAGGTCGAACGGCTTTCGGCCCAGAGAGACGAGGAGGCCCGGCGGCAGCGCATCATTGAAAACGGCGGGGACTGGCTGCGCCGGTTCATCTCCCTGGCGGCGCCGGCCGCCGCCGACGATACACCCCCGCCGGAGGTTCTCGATGTCCTGAAGGCCTACTACCTGTTCGAAAAAGAGAGCCCGGATCAATCCCTCGCCCGGGGCATGCTGGAACGGGCGGGCCTGGGGGAGGCGGCAGCGCTCTTCCCGATCCTCGTCAAGCTGGGTGTTTTCGACGAGAACGAAAACGTCGACCTGCTGCGGCTTACGGCCCCCGTGGAGTTCCCGCCGGCGGTGCAGCAACACGCCCGGGAACTGATCGCAGCCTCCGCGGCCGAGGTCCAGGGTCCCCGGCGTGAGGACCTGACCGGTCTCACGCTGATCACGATCGACGGCCAGTCCACCCTGGATTTCGACGATGCCCTGAGCCTTGAAACCACGTCCGACGGATACCGACTCGGCATTCACATCTCCGATGTCGCTCACTATGTGCGCAAGGACGACCCCATCGACCAGGAAGCCCGCGAACGGGGCAGCTCCATCTACATGGCGGACCACAAACTCAGCATGCTGCCGCCCGCCCTGGCCGAGGGGCTTTGCAGCCTGAAGGCGGGGGAGGTCCGGCCGGCCATCAGCACCCTGGTGGACCTCGGCCCCGACATGGAGATCCGGGGCTGCCGCATTCTGCCCAGCCTCGTGCGGGTCCAAAAACAGCTGAGCTATTATGACGTCAACCTGATGGCGGATCAGGACCCGCAGGTGATCGCCCTGCGCGGCATCGCCAGGAAGTTCCGCGATATGCGCCTCACCGCCGATGCGGTCCACATCTCCGTGCCTGAAATCAACCTCTGGATCGGGGAAAACGGCGAGGTCAACCTCAGCCGGGTCAACCGGGAAAGCCCGGGGCGGATGCTGGTGGCCGAAATCATGATCATGGCCAACTGGCTGATGGCCCGGTTCCTCGCGGAGCACAAGATGCCGGCAATCTTCCGGTCCCAACCCGAGCCGCGGGAGCGGCTTTACCGACGGGAAGAGGGCTCGCTGTTTCAGAACTGGATGCAGCGTCGGCTGCTGAACCGCTTCATGCTGGGGCACGCGGCGGAAAAGCATTCCGGGCTGGGGCTCGACGCGTATGTCACGGCGACCTCGCCCATCCGCAAGTATTTCGACCTGGTGACCCAGCGGCAGGTGCGGGCGGTTTTCGGCCTGGAAAACCCGTATTCGATCGCGGAGATGGACGGTATCATGCGGCTGCTGGAACTGCCCATGAGCCGCGTTTTCAAGCTCCAGACGGGTCGGCAGCGCTACTGGCTGTTGAAATACCTCGAGCAGCGGGTCGGCCAGAAGGAAGAGGCGATGATGCTGGTGCGGCGCCGCAACAACTACCAGGTGCTTCTAACCGGTTACATGCTCGAGTGCGACCTGCCCATCACAAGCCTTCTCGACCTCAAGCCCGAAGACCTCATCCAGGTCACCGTTCAGCGGGTCAGCGCACGCAAGGACGTCATAGCGCTCACGATAGGGTAAGGGGCGTTTTTCGCGTTGAAACGAAAAAAGACTGCACGCTTCCACCGCGAAAAACGCGATGAACGCGATTAACCTGATTGACGCGATGAACGCAAGTAACGCGCTTTACTTCACGCCTATCACCCGACCGTTGGTGATCTTTTGCAGCTCCTGGGGGGTCAGCCTGAAAACAGCCTGTGGGGTGCCGGCAGCGGCCCAGATTTCCGAATAGGTGAGCAGGTCTTCGTCGATGAAGACCGCAATCGGCTGCGCGTGGCCCACCGGCGGGACACCACCGATGGCAAACCCCGTCTGCTGGCGGACAAAATCGGCATCCGCCTTGAGGACGGGCTCGCCGATGCGCTCGCTCAGCCTCTTTTCGTCGACCCGGTTGGACCCGCTGGTGATGACCAGCACCGCCTGCCGGGTGGTTGCGCCTTTGAACACCAGCGACTTGGCAATCTGACCCACCTCGCAGCCGACAGCGCGGGCGGCGTCCTGGGCGCTGCGGGTGGTCTTGCCCATTTCACGGACTTCGCAGGCGACACCCAGGATTTTTAAAGCCTCCTGGACCTTGCAGGCGCTCGGGCTCAAGGGATGCGCCGCCTTTTCATTTGACATCGGGGACATGATTGTCATTATACTCTCCTGATCGGTATGATACCCGCCAGACTGACCTTGACTAAATCTAAGACAGTATCTAATATATAGTTTATTTATAAATCGAATTCAGGAGAAATTCATGGGTATCCAGGAGCGCAAGGAAAGAGAAAAAGAACGCCGGCGCCAGCAGATCATGGTCGCCGCCAAACGTGTTTTTTCCGATAGGGGATTCACCAAAGCCACCATGGAAGATATCGCTCAGGAGGCCGAACTCAGCCCCGGGACCCTCTATCTGTATTTCAAGAACAAGGAAGAGCTTTATGCCTCTCTTTCCCTGCGCATCCTACAATATCTGCTGCTTCGCATCGAGCATGTGAATGCCATCAAGGATGGCGGCCCGGACGAAAAACTGACGGCGCTCATGGAGGCCATGTACGATGTGTATGAGTTCGACCCGCTCATCATCATCAACATGTTCCACCTTCAGTCCAGCGAGACCCTGAAGAACCTCTCACCCGAGCTGCTTGCGGAGATCAAGGATCTCTCGCGCAAATCGATGGGCTCCATCGCCCAGATTTTCAAAGACGGTGTCGCCCAGGGCATTTTTATCAATCACCACCCGGTCGCGCTGGCGGACACGTTCTGGTCCGTTTTTTCCGGCGTCATTCTCTGGCTGACCAGCAAGAAACTGATCAACGAAAGCAAGGATTTCCTCAAAGAAACGCTCGCGGTCGCCTTCGAGGTCTTCCACCGGGGATTGAAGGCCAAATAGATCACTCCCCGGCGGAAGCCGGTGGTGGCAGGGGTCAAGGTGTCGAGGGTTCAAGGGTTCAAGAAAAACAGAACCCACGCGTCTCCTGGCCCCATAGTGATTCAACTCAAAGAACCCACCCCGGCCCCATCAACGGCCGGCCTTCCGCGCAAAGAGCCGGGCAATCTCATCCACCTGAAAGGACCTCCAGCGGGCGGGGCGGCCGTTTCTGACCGCCTCCACGCCGGTGCCTTTCTCCAGCACCGCGCCGATACACGAAACCTGAACTCCCGCCCGGCGCAAATCCCTCTCGAGACGGTCAGCGTGTTTTGAGCGGCAGCAGATCAGCAGGCTGCCGGAGCCGATCAGCCCGAGGGGATGCATACCGAGAAGGCGGCAGATCGTGCGGGTCTCCGGAAAAACCGGAATGCGGCCCAGGTCCACCCGCAGCCGGCAGCCGCCGGCGGTGCTCAGTTCCTCCAAGGCCGTGGCGATGCCGCCTTCCGTAACGTCGTGCATGGCGCTGGTGCCCGGGCAGCGCGCGGCCTGCTGGGCTTCAGGGATGATGCTGATCCGGTCCAGGTAAGCCCGGCAGGCCTCTATCTTCTCCGCGTTCATGCCGAGCTTCCGGAGGCGTGATCCGAGTTCCCGGGCGATGATGGCAGTGCCTTCCACGGCCGCGCCCTTGGTGAGAAGCACCCGGTCGCCCGGCCGCATGCGCCGCTTTTCGATTAGATCGCGCTTGCGGACAGTGCCGGCCATCATCCCGCACACCACCGGCCGGCTCACCGCATCGGTGATCTCGGTGTGCCCGCCGCACAGCGTGATGCCCCACGTGCGGCAGGAGTCCCTCAACTCACAAACGATACTCAAAATCAAAGACGGCGTGCTGCCGACCGGGAACAGAAGGGTCGTCAACAGCCAGCGGGGCAGGGCACCGGCTGTCGCGATGTCGTTGGCATTGACCAGCACCGCATAGTGTCCGATCGCATCGGTGGCGAAGGTGATGGGGTCCGACTTCAGGACCAGAACCTCCTCCTGGGCCACGTCCACGGCGGCGATGTCCTCGCCGACGCCCGGGTTGATCAGAAGCGCCGGGTCTTCGAACGTGAATTCATCGAGAAACTCCTGCAAGAGATCATTGGGCAGTTTGCCCGCCGGCAGCGGAACGCCCATGCGGATGAGCCGGTTGAGCTGCGGGAGGTCACCGACCCGATAATCGGTCAGCGGCCCGGCCGAAGCGAGCGTCCCGTTCGCGCACCACTCGACCGCAACGGCCCCGGCGTCTTTTGCCAGCCGGAGTATATCGCGATCGGCGGATACCACCATGAACCGTTGCGGAGCGGTACGCATGCTCCGGGCCGCCGCCGGAAAGGGGTTGCGCCTCCGGCGGCCCGGACGAGGCGCTTCGAGAGTGATGCAGGGGCGGATGTCTGCCGGCCGCATCTGAAACTTGTGTTCCAAATAGCCCAGCACGGCCTTGTGGGTGTGGCGGCTGACGACACCCATGCCAAGGCCCATTGCCTTCAGCATCCCGACCATGCCCTTCGCAAGGGCACGCGGCACCCCCCGGCCGCCTGCCGCGGCGGCGAGAGGCCCTTCAAGGTCAAACAAAACGGTGGTGATGTGAAACGGCTTGTGCGTCATCTCAGGGTGCACCTATGTGGAACGAAATCCCCCCAGCCCCCTTTTGCAAAGGGGGAGAAACCCCGGCATCCTCATCTGCCCTTTTCAATGGAGGGAGAGACGCCGGAATCGACAGAATCGCTCAAGTGGTTACATTTTATGCCACTACTGCTCAAATCGATCAAGCATTAAACGAGGCGCTTGCATTGCAGATTCCGACATTTCTGTCAATGCCGCTTGCCAGCGCCCGCCGCACTTTGACAAGTTCAAATTTCGCGGCTATGTAGACCGAATCCACGTGACCCCTTTTGCCCTGCTGCTTCATGAAAATAGTTCTCGTCTATCCTTATTTTCTCGACGCCCGGCTGAGCGCGGAAGACATCCAGACCCCGCCCATGGGGCTTTACCATGTGGCGGCCGTCCTCAAGGAGCACGGCTGCGAGGTCGATGTCCTGAACTGGCATGACATCCAGCGCACACCGGAGGTCATCGAAGCGACGCTGCGCGCTTTAAAGCCCGACGTCGTCGGGTTTTCCATTCTGCACGCCAACCGCTGGGGCGGGATCGACATCGCGCGGCTGGCCAAGCGGCTGAACCCCGCAACCACGGTGGTCTTCGGCGGCGTCGGGGCCACCCACCTGTGGGAGCATCTTCTCACACACTTCCCCGAGATCGATTACATTGTGCGCGGCGAGGGGGAGCACACGTTCCTGAACCTGGTCCGGGGCCTTGCGGCAGCGGACATCGGCGCCATCGGGGCCCTCCCCGGACTGGCCCTGCGCACAGACGGGCGGCCTGTCAAAACGGCCGACCCCGAGCCCATCTGCGACCTGGATGCGCTGCCCATGCCGGCCCGGCATTTCGACCTTCAGCACCTCTCCTTGACCCGGGGGTGTGTCGCCGACTGCGCGTTCTGCGGTTCGCCGGCCTTTTGGGGCCGCCGGGTGCGGTCCCATTCGGCGTCCTATTTCGTCGAGCAGCTGGCGCTCCTGCGCGGCCGCGGCCAGCGGTTCTTCTACGTGAGCGACGACACCTTCACCCTGGACCGGCAGCGGGTGATCGACATCTGCCGCGGGATCGTCGCGCGCAAGCTCGACATCCGTTGGGCCGCGATCTCCCGGGTGGACGCCGTGCACGAGGAGGTGCTGGCCTGGATGCGCCGGGCGGGCTGCATCCAAATCAGCTACGGGGTGGAGAGCGGCTCGGAGGCGATCCGGCGGCGGTTGAACAAGACAGTGAGCGCCACCCGGATCCGGCGGGCCTTTGCCTTGACCCAGCGCTACGGCATCCTGGCCCGGGCCTATTTCATTTACGGCTGCCCGGGTGAAACCCGGGCGACCATCCAGGAAACGATCGATCTGATGCTCGCGATCAAACCCCTCGGCGCCATTTTCTACATCCTGGATCTCTTCCCCGGGACGGCGCTTTACGCCGACATGCAACGGCGGCTCAGCTGCACGGACGACATCTGGCTCGAGCGGGTCGAGGACATCATGTATTTCGAGACCGACCCGAACCTTTCCTCCGATCTGATCCTGGAATTCGGCCGGGACCTCCGGGCAAGCTTCTACCGGAACCTGCCCGGGTTTGCGGAGGACCTTGACCTGGTCGACGAACGCGACTTCTATCCGCTGCACGCCGACTTCTTTTCGCGGCTGGCCATGACCTTCGATCAGGGGGACTATAGCCGGGTGGAAGAGATCCCGGGCAAGCCGGCGATAGCCGAAAAACTCTACCGCCGGGCGCTCGGCTACCACCCTGATGCACGGGCCTGCCTCGGGCTCGGGATCCTGAATCAGAAAGCCGGCCGTTATGCGGAGTCTGTGGAGATCCTGGCCGAAGGGCTGTCGCACTTCCCTGGGGATGAGCAGTTGCGGGTCTGCCTGGCGGTGAG
>JBFYWS010000522.1:0-3890 GCA_041310935.1 Desulfobacteraceae bacterium
CGGACTCCGGGCCGCACCGAACGCAAACCCCATCACACACCAAGGAGGGAAGTTCGATGAAGAGACTGGCAGCAGGCAAACGAGTGTTGTTCATCGCCATCGCCCTGATGGTTGCCGTGGCTCTGGCGGCCCCATCGTGGGCCCAGCCGGCGCCCATCAAGTGGAAGCTCCAGACCCTTTGGAGCGCGGGCGAGTCGCCATACAAATTCCTTGAGGAGTTCTGCGCCAAAGTCAAAACCGCCACCAACGGCCGCCTCGAGATCACCCCGTTTCCGGCCGGCGGCATCGTCCCCACCTTTGAAACCATCGACGCTCTGAAAAACAACATTCTGCAGGTCATCAATGTGTGGCCGGGCTATTTCGTCGGCAAGGAGGCAGCGTTCGCCCCCCTAACCGACTTCCTGTTTGCCTACGAACAGCCCTGGGAATACGAAGCGTTTTTCAACTATCGCGGTGGAATGGACCTCCTTAACGAGCTTTATGCCCCCTACAACGGGATCTGCATCGGAGTCGTCCTGTGGGGACGCGAATCGATGTTCCTGAAGTTCCCGGCCAACAAGATGGAAGACTTCAAGGGCCACAAGATCCGCTCACCCCAGGGCATGACCGCCGACATGTTGAAGCACCTGGGCGCCGGAGTCGTCGTGCTGCCGGGCGAGGAGGCCTACAGTGCATTGGACAAGGGGGTCGTGGACGGCGCCGACTGGTCCACCCCTTCGGTCAACCATCGCATGGGTTTCTCGCGCGTGACCAAGTATTACATCTACCCGGAATACCGTTCCATGCCCATCAGTGACTTCACCATCAACAAGAAGGAGTGGGAAAAGCTGCCCGCCGATATCCAGCAGATCCTCAAAAGCCTGGTGCGCGAGTTGAACGCTCAGCAACTGGGTCTGCTGGCCATTGAGGACTTCAAGGCCATGAAGGAAATGGAGACCATGGGTCTCCAGCCGTTGACCTGGAAACCCGAGGAGATCAACCGGCTGCGCGAATTCGTGCGGGGCACCGTATGGAAGGAGTGGGCTGAAAAGAGCCCCATGTCCAAAAAGGTGATCGACGCTCAGGTCGAGTGGCTGAAAGAAATCAAGCGCATCAAGTAACCGTTGCTTCAAATCCGCCGGGGGAAACTCCTGTTTTCCCCGGCCAACCCATCAGGATGGACCCCAATGAAGTCGTTCCTGGCCCTGATCGACACGTTCAACGCAAGGGTGGGGCAACTCACCGCGTTCATCATCATTCCCACCGTGTTTTGCATTTTCTACGAAATCACCTCCCGCTATGTTTTCACCAAGCCCACCATATGGGCCAGCGAGCTCATGATCTACTTTTGCGCGATTCTGTATGTCCTGGGTGCGGCCTGGACCATGCAGGTCGGCCGCCATGTCAAAATCGACTTGGTTTACGGCCGGCTCTCCCTGCGCGGCCAGCGCATTCTCGACCTGATCACCTTTCCTTTTTTCACGCTTTATCTGGCGATGCTGCTCTGGGTGGGCTTCCAGTTCGCCATCGAATCGATGGCCATCCGGGAAACCTCAGGCACCCCCTGGGACCCGCCGATCTACCCGATGAAATCCATCTTCGTGATCGGCTGCGCGATGATTCTGCTGCAAGGTGCGGCTAAATTCATCCGGGACATTTATTTCGTAAAGAACGGAAAAGATCTATGAGCATTGAGCTGATCACGGTGCTGCTGGTCGCCACGTTCGTGGCCCTGTTGGTACTTGGACTGCCGCTGGCGTGGACGATGGGGGCCACCGCGGTAATATTCACGGTGGGACTCTTTGAACCGTCGACCATGTTCATGACCATGACGCGTGTTTTTCATATGATGCTGAACTACACGCTCGTCTCGGTGCCCCTTTTTGTTCTCATGGGATGCATCTTGGAGAAGTCGGGGGTTGCCGAACAGTTGTTTGACGCCGTCTACGTCTGGTCCGGGCGCCTGCGGGGGGGGCTGGCCATCGGCACGATCATCGCCTGCGTGGTGATGGCCGCCATGGTTGGCATCGTCGGCGCGGAGATCGTGACTTTCGGTCTCATCGCGCTGCCGCAAATGCTGGACCGAGGCTACGACAAAGGCCTGGCACTCGGCTGCATCACTTCAGGCGGCGGCATGGCGACCCTCATTCCGCCCAGCGTCGTCTTTATCGTGTACGGCATGACGGCTGGCGTGTCCATCGGGGACCTGTTCATCGCCGGAATCATCCCCGGCCTGCTGCTGGCGGCCCTGTTCATCGGCTACATCATGGTCAGCGTCTGGCGCCGACCCGAGCTGGCGCCGGCCGCATCCGAAGAAGACCGCGACGTCCCATTGAAGATAAAACTGAAGATGCTCAAGGGGCTGATCATGCCGGCCCTGATCACCTTGGCCGTTCTCGGCTCGATTTACGTGGGCATCGCCACGCCCACCGAGGCCGCCGCTCTCGGCTGCCTGGGGGCGATCATGAGCGCCGCCATGAACCGCAGGCTCACCTGGGTTGTGATCGTGCGCGCCTGCTATGAGACCCTCTGGATATCCTGCATGCTAACCTGGCTGTTCTTCGGGGCTCAGGCCATCATCGGCATTTACACCCTGGCCGGAGGTGCCACCTTTGTCAAAAATACCATCATGGATCTGCCTTTCGGGACGTGGGGCATCGTGATTGTCATGCAGATCATCTGGGTGTTTCTGGGGATGTTTTTAGACTGGATCGGCATCCTGCTGCTGACCGGTCCCATGTTCATCCCGATCATCCAGTCCCTGGGGCTCGATCCGGTTTGGTTCGGCGTGGTCTATTGCATGAACATGCACATTTCCTACCTGACGCCGCCCTTCGGGCCCTCGGTGTTCTACATGGCTTCCGTGGCGCCGCCGGGGATCAGCGTCACGGATGTCTACAAGGCCAATCTGCCGTATCTGTGGCTGACATTTTTGGCACTGGCCATCGTCTGCGCCTTCCCTGGACTTTCGCTGTGGCTGCCCTCGCTGATGAGGGGTTAGGCCGAGGAGAAGAACGCTGCAATGGAATTCCCGAAACTTCACATCCTCGAACAGGATTTCAAACCCGCGCCGCCGCTGGATGTCCCGAGCTGCGCCCGGGAGAAACTGGAGCGCACGGGTCTGCTCGATGCAGTCAAGCCCGGTCAGACCGTGCTGATCACGGCCGGCAGCCGCGGCGTCGGCTGCATGGTCGAGGTGCTGGCCGCGGTGGCGGCGGCCGTGAAAGCCAAGGGCGGCCGGCCGTTGATCCTGCCGGCCATGGGCAGCCACGGCGGCGGCACGGCCGAGGGGCAAATCGATGTCCTCAAGCATCTCGGGCAGACCTCGGAAACTCTGGGGGCGCCCATCCACGACCGTATGGAACCGGTCGTGGTCGGCGAAGCCGAGAAATGCCCGGTCTATGCCGACCGCGCGGCGCTCGAAGCCGACCACATCCTCATCGTCAACCGCGTCAAAGAGCACACGGAGTTCATCGGCGCGATCGAGTCGGGGCTGCTCAAGATGGCGGTCGTGGGCCTGGGACGCGTCGCCGGGGCCGAGGTGATGCACCAGCTCGCGGTGCGGATCAGCTATGTTCAGGCCATTACGGCGATTGCCAGGGTTCTGTTCCAAAAGCTTCCGATTCTCGGGGGCCTCGCCATCCTCGAGGACAAGACCAACACCCTGCGCCGCTTGGAGGCCGTGCTGGCCGCAGCCGTGTTCGCGCGCGAGCCCGAACTGCTCTTGGAGGCCCGGCAGCACCACGCGAGCCTGCCGTTCGATCAACTGGACGTGCTGCTGGTGGATGAAATCGGCAAGGACATCTCGGGCGCCGGCTTCGACACCAAGGTGATCGGCCGGATCATGAACATCTACGAAAAGGAGTGCGAGCGGCCGCGCATCACCCGCATCGTGCTGCGCGACCTGTCGG
>JBFYWS010000528.1:0-2562 GCA_041310935.1 Desulfobacteraceae bacterium
AACAGCCGCGCTGAGGGCTTGCAGATGCTCTCGTCGGTCGTGCGGCTGTCGACGAAATACAGGCCGCGCTTTTTCAGGACGGAAAACACCTGGTACATCTGCTCGGAGCTTGCGGTCAGCCGCGAGCCCATGTGGTTGTTCACCCCCTTGATGTGCGGGACCGCATCCAGGTCTTCCTCGAGCACCCGCAGCAGCTCTTCCGGCCCCATGCGGGTGTGCAGTGTTCCGGGGCCGGAGTTGATGTCGGGGTATTCCACGGGCTCCATGGGCAGGTGCAGCATGAGCTCCAGCCCCCTGGCATGGGCGATGCGCGCGATGGCATCCTGGTGGGGGCTGTGGGGCAGGATGGCGAGGGTGAACGGGGCGTTCAACCCGATCAGTTTTTCGGCGAGCAAACGGTCATACCCCAGGTCGTCGATGATGATCGCCACCCGCGGAAGCTTGCGGCCGGGCGGCAGCTCCGGCGCTGGCGGCGGCAGGGCCGCGTGCAGCGTCTCCGACTCGCTGTTCTTGGGCGCAGGCGGCCTTTCGGGGAAAACCTCGTAGGCCGGCGGCTTGGACGGAGCCGGTTTTTCTTCCGGGGCCGGGCGAGCCGGCGCCCGGGCGGCGGACGTTTTGTCTTCGGGCCGGGTGTCGGGCGCGCGGGGCCGCGCCGGCGGGGTCTCCGCCTTCAGCGGGGGTTTTTTGCGCTCCGTCAGCGCCGGTCGCGGCTCCGGAGGCGACAGGAAACGCACCGCCACGACGGCGCCGAGGACGATCGCCGCCAAGACGGCCACGGCCCCCAGCGCCTTCAGCAGCGACAGCCGGGAGCGGCTTTTTGGGCCGCCCGCCCGGCGGCGGCGTTTACCGTTGCGGGGAGTTTTGGTTTGAGGCATACCGAAGCCGTGGGCGCGCCGGCCCGGCCGATCAACCCTTCACGTTCTTGAGCACGTCGTGCCCCATGAGGATCTCGAGCGCCCGCATCACCTGGTTGTCGGTTTGCAGCGACTCCACCGTAAGCGGCCCCACCCTGGCCTCGGCATCCTTGAGAGGGGCCTTGCCCTTGTCGGGCTTCTCGGTCTTCTTGGGCGCGGGCTTTTCGGCCGGCTCTCCCTCGGCCTCAAGGTGGTTCTCCAGGTCTTTTTCCTTGAAGCTCATCTCCTCCTTTTCGGCCGGATCCTCTGTCTCCGTGCGCTTGAACTTGAGCGCGATGTCAGGCTCGATCCCCTTGGCCTGGATGGAGCGGCCGCTGGGGGTATAGTAGCGCGCGATGGTGAGCTTGAGGCCCGAGCCGTCGCGCAGGTTTTCCACCGTCTGCACCGAGCCCTTGCCGAAGGAGGTGGTTCCGAGCACCAGCGCCCGTTTGTGGTCCTGGAGTGCTCCGGCCACGATTTCCGAAGCGCTGGCGCTCCCCCCGTTGATCAGCACCACGATCGGGTAGTTGCGCTGTGCGGCCGACGGGGTGGCGTTGAAGACCTTGGTGTTTTTCTTGTCGCGGCCCTTGATGGAAAGGATCTGGCCCTTGTCCAGGAAAATATCGGAAACGCTGATCGCCTGGTTGAGCAGCCCGCCGCCGTTGTTGCGCAGGTCCAGCACCAGCCCCTTCATAGGAGGGGGGCTCGATTCCAGCTTTTCCAGGGCTTTTTCGAATTCCTGGGTGGTCGTGCCCGTGAAGTTGGAGATGCGCACGTATCCGTAGCCGGGTTTGAGGGAGATGGATTTCACGCTCAGAATCGGGATCTCGTCGCGGGTGAGCTCGAACTCGAGGGGCTTCTTGATGCCGTTGCGCATGATGGTCACGGTCACCTTGGACCCTCTGGGCCCACGCATCATCCGGACGGCCTCCCGCAGGTCCTTGGCGAGTTGGCCGTCCACCTTGATGATGCGGTCGCCGGCCTCGATGCCGGCCTTGTGCGCCGGGGTATCCTCGATCGGCGAGATGACCGTCACAAACCCGTCGCGCATGGTGATGTGGATCCCGATGCCGGTGAACTTGCCTTTGGTGTCGATCTGCAGGTCCTCGTAGGCGTCGGCCGGCATCAGGGAGGAGTGCGGGTCCAGGCTCTGGACCATACCCTGGATCGCCTTGTGGATCAGGTCCTTGGCCTCGACTTCGTCCACGTATTCGCGCTGGATGAGCTCGATGACGTCGGAGAAGAGTTTCAACCCCTCGTAGAGGCTGTCATTGGTGTTGGCCGAATTCGCTCGCTGAAAGCCCGCGCCCGCCATCCACACGACGACGGCGGCCACCATGACGAGCCACAGTTTCACGGGCCGGTTTCGCTTGCCCATACCGGTTACTCCTTTGCATTCAATATTACCGGCGGCGGTCGGTGTTGACCGCTGCCGGCTTTGGGACTGGTTCGGATTCATCTCATCGCCGGCGCCGCAGCACCCGCCGGGCGTGCTTGTCCTCTTTTAAACCATTCCAGCGGGTCCAGGGGTTTGCCGTGATGGCGCAACTCAAAATAGAGCCCGGGGGTTCCCAGGGCCCCGGAGTCGCCCACCGTAGCGACCACTTCGCGGGCCTCCACCGGAGTGTCAATGGATTTGAAAACGTCTTCCAGGTGAGCGTAGACGGTA
>JBFYWS010000437.1:0-2876 GCA_041310935.1 Desulfobacteraceae bacterium
TGAACGCCTCGGGCTGGGTGGCGCGCAGGAAGGCGAAAAGCTGCGGTACGTCGAGGGCGTGGGCGCGGTCGTAGTCCCGCGCGCTGCCCGCGATGTAGCCGGTGCCGCCGTAGGGCGCGGGCGCTTCGGCGGCCGTGTTCGGCGGGACGGCCAAGCCATCCACGCCGGTCATGTGTCGCATGATCAGGGTTTCGAGGCCTTTTTCACTGGTGTCGGTGGCGCTCATATTTCAGCTCCGCATGCGAGGCCGGGCTTTGTTTGGGCCTTTGTTAAACTATTGCTGCCGGCGCGAATCAAACAAAGAGAAAGTCCCATAAAATCAATTTATTGCACGCGTCGGTCTTTAGTTTGCGTTGGGTCGAACATGGCTTTGCTTTGTTAAACAACCGGCTTGTCCACCGTGTACCACGCAGGATGTCCCCGGCTACCACGGTTCTCGATTCTTCCCTGGCGAGCCAAGTTGGCCATCAGGTTGTGAATCTTCGCCTTCTTCTGCTTCTCATCCAAAACCTCCGGCAATTTGTCGAGCAGCAGGCGGTCAATTTCCGAGCGCGGAATGGGTTGGTGCTCCCGAATCAACGCCTCAATCGCGTCGAGATAGTATTGCTTGTTGAACCCGCGCTCGCGGATGTGTCGGGCCTTCTGTCCGGTAAGTCTGGCGACGCCCGCGGCTATGAGCAGGTTCGGGTAGCGCCCCTCGACCAAACCCGCCGACTTGAGCGCGCGATGAGCTTCGCGCGGAATACCCAGGCGCTTCTGCACGCGGTCGAGCAGAATGACCTGCCAAAGATCGAGATCCGCGTGTTCCATCAGCAGCCGGGTGTATTGTTCGTCGAGGATGTTGCCGGGGATGGCGACCTGCACCCGGTCGCACTCGGCGAGGTTGTAGTCCGGCATCGGAAAGAATCGCTGCATTTGCTTTTGGAACATCCGTTTGATGCCGCCGCCCTGCGTATCAATCATGTTCAGGTTCACCATCGCCTCGGCGAGAAATGGGTTGCGATAGATCTCCAGCGGCGCGTCCTGTCGGATGACCTTGTCCACGTCGCCGGGCAGGAAACTCCCCACATTGGTGATCAGGATGGACGACGGCGTTTCCACCACGTTCACCTTCCCGCGCAAGCCATAGTCCTGGTGAGCGATGGCGTTGTGTAACGCCTCGCGGATCACCCACGGGTCGTATTGCGTGATCTCCTGCGGGAAGAGCGTACCACTGGGCAGGGCGCGGACATTTAGATTGCGGATTCGCCCCAGCACGCGATCCACTTGGAGCAGGAAGGGTGGGCCGAAGTGCTCGTAATCCATCTCCCGATTCTGGGCGTCCTTGAGAATCCAGGAAATCCGCGCCACGGCGGGAGACAACAGCGTGGCCGATTCCGGCCTGCCCAGGAGCAGCAGCGCGGCATTCGTGACCGCGCCGCGCACGGTGAGCCGGGTTTTGTTGAGGAACGTGGCATCATCCCAGCTCACCACATCATCCGCCTGCCTGGGATGCTTGATGCGGAACTGCTCGCGCGCCTTCTCCAGCGCGGTCGGATCGAGGTCGGCCAACGTGGCGCCTTCGCACACATGGCCTGACCAATCCGTCCGGCGCGACCAGATGGCCCGCTCCTTCTCCGGGTGCTTGTGGAGTTCGGTTTTGCTTGTGCCGACACGGATGAAGGCCGTGCCGTAAAACCGGACCGGCCGATCCCAGGCCGGCCCGACTTCAAAAAACACCACCCGGCCCTTGAGATGGGCCAGCACATGAACCTCAAAGCCGACGTTGGGCTGGAGGCCCATCGCCAGCCACATCAGCAAGTCCTGATTTCCCTTCGCCTTGACCGCGTGCGGATCGAACTGCGTGCCGACAACGGCGTGGGTTTGATCCTGAACACCAAAGACCAGGTAGCCTCTCGATTTGCCGGCGAGGCACGCCGCATTTGCCAGAGCGGAAAGATACTCGCCCAGAACCTGCGGTTCATACTTGTTCTCCTTGAACTCCAGCCACTCCGTCTCGTGCGGCGCGCGGCAAAGTCGGTCCAAAAGGGCAGTGAGTTCCTGCGCGTTCATGCTTCGGAGTCCTCGGTCTCATCGCCCAAGTTGTTGTCACACTCGACGGTGTCGACCCGCGCTTCGTCCGGCAGCCGCGCCGCCGCCTCGCGCACGTCGAGCTTGCCGGTCACCACATCGGCGACGAGGCGGGTGCGGTATTCGCGGAGGAGGTCGATTTCGCGTTCGAGGCGGGTGATGGCGGATTCCAGTTCGGAGGTTTCCCCGTGAATCCTCTCTACGATCTGCCGCTGCTCTTCATCTGGCGGTTGGATGATCGGAAGTCGGAAGAACTCCTCGGGGTACAAGCGGAGGCGCGATGCCCGTAGTCCTGTCGAGCGGCAGATGATGTTCGTCACATACGGCCTGCTTCGGAGCAAGCCATCCATGTAGATCCCAACGATGCCCTCCGGTCGACGCGGCCGGTAGACAGCGTAAGCGGGACTGATGATGCCTGTGTACGTTGAGATGCCGAGTGCGCCCATCCATGCCCACATCGTGTTGACCACAAGATCGCCCGGTCGACATAACTTGTGGCCCGCATACGAGGCGGCCTTGAACATCGTTATATTCTTCTGGCTGCGTGGCGTGACGCCAGTGATGTGCGAAACGGAGAGTAGTTCTTCGGTGCCGTCCCGAGAACGCTCTTCGACTTCTCGGAATAAGTACTTCGCACGTAGCACCTCCCAATGCTCCGGAATGTCGCCGAGCCAGGGGATGCCGGAGGGTTTGAGGGGGACGGAGGGGTCGAGGCCGCGGGTGACGGCGCGGTGGATGATGGCCTGCTTCTGCTCGCTCAGCAGCGCGATCACCTTCCGCTTCGCCCGGATCGCCCGCTCCAGCCG
>JBFYWS010000440.1:0-3427 GCA_041310935.1 Desulfobacteraceae bacterium
CAGGCGCCCTGATCACCTGCCTGCTTGTCGCCGTCTGCGCGCTGGTCCCGGTCGTCGGGCTGATGGGCACGGTGTTCATCCCCGTTCCGGTCATGTTCTACCGCGCCAAGACCGGGCGGCAGGCGGCGGTCGTCATCGCGGCGGTGGCACTCGGTTTTGTCAGCCTGCTGGGGGGCGCCCTGGAACTCGTGTTTTTCGGAGGGTTCCTCCTCATCGGCCTGGCCTTGGGCGAACTGATGCCGAAGGGGTATTCGATCGAACGAACCGCGGGGGTCGTCTGTGCCGCGGTCTTCGCCTTTGGACTGGCCGGCTTGGCCGGCTACGGCATTTTTACCGGAACGGAGATTTATGCCATCCTTTCCGAGACGGCGCGCATCAACCTGGAGCTGACCGTCGAGATTTACCGGCAGATGGGCGTCTCCGAGGACCAGATTCAATTTCTGGAAAGCGCCCTGCCGGTCATCCAGAGTGTGCTGGTCGGCATCATGCCGGCGCTCGCGGCGAGCTCGGCGCTGATGGTGATCTGGGTGAGCCTGCTCACCGCGCGCGCCGTGTTTCAGCGGTTCGGGTTGCCTTTTCCGGACTACGGGGCGTTGGACCACTGGAAGGCTCCCGAGCCCCTCGTGTGGGGCGTGATCGCCGCCGGAGTGCTCATGCTCGTGCCGAACTTCCCCGCCCGGATCGTGGGGTTGAACGGCCTGTTGGTGTACATGGTCGTCTACTTCTTCCAGGGAATTGCCATTGTCGCGTTTTATTTCCGGAAGAAACAGGTGCCCCGCGTGGCGCGCCTGCTGTTCTATGGGATCATCGGCGTGCAGCAGGTGGTCATGCTGGCGGTCATCGGTGTCGGCTTCTTCGACACCTGGTTTAATTTCAGAAAACTTGGAACGCCGCTCGCCTCGCACTGAAACCGCCCGTAAACGGCGGACAGGCGGGGGTTGCGGATCATCGTGGAGGTTACGATATGAAGCTGATTCTCACGCAAACGATTGAGTCATTGGGGATTATCGGCAGCGAGGTCGAGGTCAAGCCGGGCTATGCCCGCAACTTCCTGCTGCCCCAGCAGAAGGCCGTGCTCGCCACCCCGCAGAACCGCCGCCGCATGGAGCAGGACAAATCCAAGGTCGAGCTCCAGATCGCCAAGGAGTTCAAACTGGCCGAGGAGATGGCCCAGAAGCTTACGGGCGTCGTCTGCCGGATTTCCGCCAAGGTGGCCGAGGACGACCGTCTGTACGGCTCCATCACGGTGCGGGACGTCATCGACTCGCTCGCCGCCCAGAACGTCGTGGTCGAGAAGCGGATGGTCCTGCTGAGCGAGCCGATCAAGCATCTCGGCACCCACAAGGTCCCCATCCGGGTCTACAAGGGGGTCGAGCCGGAGATCACGCTGGAAATCGTCGCGGAAGGCTAAACCCGCCGCCGATCGAAGCTCTTGACAGGTTGCGTGCGGTGGTGTTTCATGCCCGTGGGTGTGGGGGCGCCACCGCATGAACCCGTCATGGCATTTCCCTCCCGCCCTTTTCTAGGACGAGCCCGATGGCCGAAAAAAGCCCCCAGACCGCCAAGGATTCGGAACGGCTCGAAGTGCCGCCCCAGAACATCGAGGCCGAAGAATCCCTTCTGAGCCGCATCCTTGTGGAAAGCAAGGCCCTGCTGGACGTGGTCGAGATCCTGGCGCCCGCCGATTTCTACCGCACCTCGCACCAGAAGATCTTCGCGGCCATGACCGACCTCTTCAACCGCAACGAACCGATCGACGCCGTCACGGTCGCAAACCACCTTAAGGAAGGCGGGCAGCTGGAGCAGGTCGGCGGCGCCGCTTATCTCGCACGGCTGCTCGACGTGCCGCCGGCCGTGGATGCCCCGCACTACGCCGGGATCATCCACGACAAGGCCGTGCTGCGGCGCCTGATCGAAAAATCCAACGCGATCGCCAAGCGCTGCTTCCTGGAGCAGGGCAACGCCGATGACATCGTGGACTTCGCCGAGGCCTCGATCTTCGAGGTGACCGATAAAAAAGCCCGCCAGTCCTTCTACCCTCTGAGCAAGCTGATCGACGGCAACATCGACTTCCTCGAAGAAAAGCAGAAAAACAAGAGCCTGGTGACCGGGGTGCCCACCGGCTTCACCCAGTTGGACAATCTGACCTCGGGCCTCCAGAACTCGGACCTCATCATCCTGGCCGGCCGGCCGAGCATGGGCAAGACCGCCCTGGCGCTCAACATCGCCCGCAACGCCGCCGTTGACGGCGGGGTGCCGGTCGCGATCTTCTCCCTGGAGATGTCCAAGGAGCAGTTGTCCCTGCGCATGCTCTGCGCCGAGGCCCGCATCGACTCCTCCCGCCTGCGCAGCGGCTTTTTCAGCATGGAGGACTGGGAGCGCGTGACGGAAGCCGCCGGCGTCCTGTCCGCGGCGCCCATTTTCATCGACGACTCCGCAAGCCTCTCGGCCATGGACGTCCGGGCCAAAGCCCGCCGGCTGAAAATGGAAAAAAACATCGGCCTCATTATTATCGACTACCTCCAGCTCATGCAGGGCCGGGCCGGCGCCGAGCGCCGGGATCTTGAAATCTCGGAGATCTCCCGGGGCATGAAGGCTCTCGCCAAGGAGATCAGCCTGCCCGTCATCGCCCTCTCCCAGCTCAACCGCATGCTGGAGCAGCGCACCGACAGGCGGCCGCGGCTGTCGGACCTGCGCGAGTCGGGAGCCCTCGAGCAGGATGCCGACGTGGTGGCCTTCATCTACCGCGACGAGGTCTACAACAAGGAAGAGACCAACCCCCGCAAGGGCATCGCCGAGGTCATCCTCGCCAAGCAGCGCAACGGCCCCACGGGCGACGCGCTGCTGACATTCCTGGCCGCCTACACCCGCTTTGAAAACATGACCCCCGACGCCCTGCGCGGGATCACTTAGGGAAACGCTGGGGGTAGCTCTACCGAATTGAGGGATTATTTCGATTCACATTAAGTCCCGCTGGGGTCTGCCGCAGAAACCAAAATTAACATCGCTCAACTCAGGTTCTACGAGAACATGAAGAAAGTCTACGGCAACACCGCCGGCTTGAAGGCCGATCCTATCCGCCGCCTGGAGAACCTCTACCGCCGGCGCGTACCGCCCGAATTCCTTGTCACCCCGGAACTGGCCCGCGATGTCAGCCTGCTCTCCCATGAGATCCGCCGCCAGATCGGCCTGCTGGTCAACCGCCAGGGGCGTATCGTCACTGTGGTCGTCGGCGACACCAAGAAGATCGTAATCCCCACCGGCGACTACCATGCGGCCCCCGGCCGCCTCAACGGGCTGCGCTGTGTTCACACCCATCTGAACAACGACCCCCTCACCCCGGACGACCTGACCGACTTGTCCCTCCTGCGGCTGGATCTCATAGCCGCCATCGGACAGTCGGCCGACGGCCTGCCGCGGGAGGTGC
>JBFYWS010000441.1:0-10172 GCA_041310935.1 Desulfobacteraceae bacterium
TTCTGGGTTTCCCAGATGCCGTCCGTCCCGATCAAGAGCACATCATCGGCGCCCAGGCCCGATCGGGAGCCGCTCCGGTAGGAGCAGGCCCCGTCCACCCCCAGTGCCATTCCCGGCCCCCCCAGGTCCTGAACCGCATCTGTTGCGGCGCAATATAACCACGCCGGGTCATGTCCGGCCCGGACCCATTCGAGGCGTCCGGCGGCGGAGTCCGCTTCCAGCAGAAAGAGGGTCACAAAACTGCCGCTGGGTGCCGTATCCTGGTACAGTAGCCGGTTGACGTCGCCCACCGCCTCGGCGATGGAGCCCGGCTGGTCGAGGCGGCAACGCAGCAGGGCGCGCACGGTGGTCATCAGCAGGGCGGCCGAGATCCCGTGGCCGACCACGTCTCCCACGGCGACACATAAGCGCGGGCTGCCCACCGGGTTGGGCCGGAGGATGTAGTCGAAGTAATCCCCGCCGGTCTCCTGGCAATAAAGGCTGCGGCCGGCGATGTCGAGGCCCGGCACCGACGGGGGCGAGGCCGGCAGCAGGTTCTGCTGGACCTCCATGGCCAGGTTCATGGCCTCCTTCAAATTCAGGCGCTCTTGAAGCTGGCTCGTCATCAAATTGAAGCTGCGGGTCAGCTCGCCGACCTCGTCGCGGCTCTTCACCGGCAGGGGGTCTCCGAACTCGCCGCGGCTCAGCTTCAGCGCCGCACCAGAGACGTTGCGGATGTCGGATGTCGTGCGCACGACCACCCACCGGATCAGCGCGATGATGGCCACGATAAAACAGGCCCCGAAAATGGAGGTGAGCGTCCGGAGCTGGATGACCGGTGCGAGAATCTCGCTGCCGGGCGCGATCATCACCAGCACCCAGGGAGCTTCCTGAAGGTGGTAAAAGCCGCTGACCTCGTCCGGGGGGTGGCCGGGTCCCCGCAGGGTGCCATTGGAGGCCAGGGCCATGGCCTTTAAGGTTTCACGCTCGAGCGGGTCCTGGGTATCGGCGAGGTTGCCGTGCCGGCCGGGCACGGTGCACACCAAGATCTCCCCGCGGCCATCCACGAGGAAGGCCTTGCTGCTCTGCCACCAGCCGGATTCCTTCACGTGCCGGAAGATGAAGTTGAAATCGACGAGCGTGTCCAGGTGACCGAGGGTCCGGCCGTTGATGTCGTTCAGGTCGGAGATGAGGGTGACGGTGCCGTGCTCCCCGCCGGCATCGAAGCGGGGCGGGGTTATCTCCCGGATCCGGGCGCTGTGGAGTTGGCGCTTTTGAAGCTGCTCTCCCATGCCCGGCCGGCCACGCCCCCGCCCCGTCAGGGGGGGCGTCTGGCTGCCCTCGCCGGTGCGGTCCTCCGGCGTGTTCCAGGTGACCGTGATATCCAAAACCCCTTCCTGCTTGGCGAGCTGTTCCAGGACCCACGCATGAAACGCATCGGAATGAACACTGCCGGAGCCTTCATAAAACAGTTGGATCCATTCCTTGATGCGGCCAAGCCGCATGTCGACCTCGTGGCTGGCGCGCTGCAGTTTGAGAATCGCCGCCTCCCGCCACTGGTCGAGCAGCAGATCGCGCGCATAGAAAAACCCGGCAGTCCCCATGCCGATCAGCAGCAGCGTCACCGGTAGGATCATGAACCAGGTGAACCGCTGCTGCAAGCTGTGGGGTCTGAAGATCGCCTGCACCGCTTGCCTCTCTCCGCCGGTACGTCGCCGGCCAGGAACGTGTTGAGCAACCGCCTGCATGCTGATATACGATATCTGCACATGATATTACAACCAGCAGCTTAACCCGGGAGGAAGACGATGAAAAAATCGCTCGGCGGCATCAACGCACTCTACCCGACACCGACGGTCATCGTCGGGGCCATCGTCGCAGACAAGCCCAACTTCATCACCATCGCCCACGTCGGGATCGTCAACCACGCCAAGCCGCACCTCATCTCCATCAGTTTAGGCAAGGCGCACTACACCAACGCCGGCATCCGCGAAAACAAAGAATTCAGCGTCAACATTCCCTCGGAGGCGCTCGTGGTGGAAACGGATTACGTCGGGATCGTCTCCGGCAAGAAAGTCGACAAGTCCCGCGTCTTCGAGCTGTTTTACGGGCAACTGCCGAAAGCCCCCCTGATCACGGCCTGCCCGGTCTGCATGGAGTGCCGGCTTTACGACACCTACGACACCCCCACCCACGACCTGTTCATCGGCGAGATCGTCGAAACCCACGCCGAGGAATCCGTGCTGACCGAAGGCAAGATCGACGTTTCCAAGGTGCGTCCTCTGCTCTTCGACATGAACACGGTGAAATACTGGTCCCTGGGGACCGCGGTGGGCGGTTGCTGGGATGTCGGCAAACAGATGAAGGCCAAGTGAGTCCGATAAACCCGATTCGTCTTGACCCTTCGAGCCTTTTTCAGCTATAGCCATTTATTGAAGAATTCCAGGAGGATTGAACCCGCGGCACGCGCCGGTAGAGCCCTATGGGTCTTTGAGCTTCATGCACATCGATTTCGACCGCATCTGTTTCCGGTTCCCGAATTCCGCCGGCGACCTTTTCAGCGATCTGAGCTTCCGCATCGCGGCACCCGGCTTCCATGCGCTCTTCGGCCCGTCGGGGGTGGGCAAAACGACGCTGGCCCGGATGCTCACCGGGGCCGTCGCCGGTTTCTCCGGTGCGATCCGCACCGAAGGCGTCCGGCAGGCGTTCTACACCTACAACCTCGAACGGCTGCCCGGCTGGTCGAGCGTGCGCGAGCACATCGCGGAGACCACCCCGGCCGCAAACCGCACGCGCATGGAGGAGCTGATCGACGCTTTCGGCATCGAGGCCTGCGTCGGCGCACGCTTCAACCGCCTGTCCATGGGCCAGCAGAACCGCACCAACCTGGTGCGCTACCTGCTGCAGGACTTCGATGTGCTCATCATGGACGAAAGTCTCGCCAACGTCGATGAGCTCACCCGCGAAAAGATCATCCTGAAGATCAAGGCCCTGTTCCCGGAACGCTGCTTCCTCTACATCTCGCACAACGTGGCCGAGGTGGCCCGGTTCTGCAGTCAGATCCTCGTCCTGCGCGGGGTGTCGAAGGCCCCCCAGGTCGTCTCCGTGCAGGGCACCGACCTTGCGCAGGGAGACGTGCCGACGCCGGAGCGACTGGAGCGGGCCATGCTGGAGATTGTCCATGCTGCTTAGGCGGATTTACCAGTTTTTCATCATCTACCTGTTGGGGATCGCCCTGCTGTTTGCGCTGAAATACACGCTGCGGCTCTCGGATTACGTCATCCCCAGCCCCGATGAGATCTGGCGAACCGGCCGCGACTATGCCGGCCCGTACCTGTTGGCCGTGCTGAACACCCTGGCGGTGGCGATTCTCGGACACCTGCTGTCCATCTGTCTCGCGACGGCGGTGGCGGTTCTCGGCCGGCTGACCGCCTGGGTCGGATCCTTCATCCGCACGGCGGCCTACAACGTCCAGGCCTATCCGATCGTGGCGGTCGCGCCGATCATCTTCATCCTGCTCGGCGACGGCCTGGCGTCGCGGCTGTTGATCGCCGCCATGATCTGCTATTTCCCGCTGCTGCTCTCCTTCATCGGGATTTTCTCCGAACCGGTCACCGACATCGAGCACTTCTACGAGTCGACCCGGCGGATGACCTGGCGCCTGCAGGTCAAGATCCGGGCCTTTGAAAACATCCACAAGCTCACCACCGTGATCGTGGGCAGCGCCACCATGGCCATGGTCGGCACGATCGTGGCGGAGTTCATCGCCGCGACCGCCGGCATCGGCTACAGCATCCGCATCGCGCTCTACCAGAGCGACCTCGCCAAGATCCTGGTCGCGCTCTTCCTGATCGGCATCGGCACCTCGCTCTACCTGGTGAGCCTCGAGGGGCTCGGGAATGCGCTTCAGAAAAAACTGAAGCGCATATAGACGTATTTTGAAATTGTTGCGATTTGTTAGTGCGGTATAGGACCAATCCACTACACGACGGGCTCATCGCCAGATGGCGAAAGCGGACGGGATAGAGTTGAGAATGAAACGAGCATTTTTATTTTTATCCAGCTTGTTTTTTATTTTTGCCTGCGGGCAAAAAGAAAAAATAGAGGAAGTCAACTACCGGCTCAAATGGCTTTACAACGTCTCCACGGTCGGGGACCTCTATGCCGACGCCCAGGGCTATTTTGCCCACAATGGTCTCAAGGTAAACGTGAAACCCGGCGGTCCCGAGCGCGACGCCTTGAAAGAGCTGGAGCTCGGCCACGCCCAGTTCGGGGTCGCCTCGGCCGACCAGGTTTTCCGGGCCGTGGCCAAAGGGGCGCCCATCGTGGTGCTGGCGCAGCTCTTCCAAGTCAATCCACTGCACTGGATCTACCGGCCGGACAAGACCCCTTTCTCCGGCCCGGCGGACTGGAAGGGCAAGACCATCGGGGTCACTTTCGGCGGCAACGACGAGGCCATCATGCGGGCGCTCCTGGCCCGCTATCGCATTGCCGAAAACGAAGTGACCCTGTTCAGCGTGCGCTACGACTACACGCCGTTTTATGAGGGCCGGGTGGCCTTCTGGCCGCTCTACCTGAACGCCCAGGCCGTCATCATCGGCGACAAACTGGCCCAGGCCGGGGAACCCTTCGACGTCATCAGTCCGGACCGGCTGGGAGTGAAATTCGTGGCCAACTCCGTGGTGACCACCCGGGAGATGCTGGAAAAACATCCCGACACCGTCGCACGCTTCATCGCCGCACTGCGCCAGGGCTGGCAGGATGCTCTAAAGCCGCAGAACGAGGAGCAGGCCGTCCAGGTGCTGCTGCAAATGGATCGGGAAACCCCGGCGGCGGTCGTGCGCCGGCAGCTTGCGGTGACCCGCGATCTGATGCTGCCCGCGCCGGGTACCGCGTTCGGCACGATCGACCTCGACGCCTGGAAGCAGACCGCGGAGATCATGGCGGCCCAGCAGCTCATACCACCGCAGCCGAACCTCGAATCCGTGCTGATGACCGATCTGATAAAATAGCCTTCAGGAACGCCGGAAGGAAAGCCTTCTATGGATAGCAAAAACGATGGCGCCTGCTTTACTGGATTTTCTGAACCCTTGAACCCTGAACCTTGAACTTTGAACCCTTCGTTACGGTTAAATACCCACACCAGAAAGGACTATCGAAAATGGCTAAACGCAGCGATTTGATGACCAAGGGCCCGGACCGGGCGCCGCACCGCTCGCTGTTGCGGGCGGAGGGCTTCACCGACATGGAGATGGAACGGCCGATGATCGGCATCGCCAATTCGTTCAACGAGATCATTCCCGGCCACTCCCACCTCGACAAACTGGCGGAGGCCGTCAAGGCGGGGATTTACGCCGCCGGCGGGACCCCGGTGCTCTTCAACACCATCGGTGTCTGCGACGGGATTGCCATGAACCACGTGGGCATGAAGTACTCGCTGCCCAGCCGGGAGCTCATCGCCGACTCGATCGAAATCATGGCCATGGCCCACCCGTTTGACGGACTGGTGCTGATGGCCTCCTGCGACAAGATCATCCCTGGCATGCTGATCGCAGCCGCACGGCTGAACATCCCGTCGATCTTCCTGCCGGGCGGGCCCATGCTGCCGGGCCGCGTACACGGCAAAGACACGGGGCTCGACAAGGTCTTCGAGGCCGTCGGCCGCTACAGAGGTGGAAAGATCAGCGCCGGCGAGCTCAAGAAATACGAGTGCGCCGCCTGCCCCGGCGCCGGTTCCTGCGCCGGCATGTTCACCGCCAACACCATGAGCAACCTCTCGGAGGCACTCGGCATGACGCTGCCTTTCGGCGGCAGCGCTCCGGCCGTCTACGCCGACCGCACCTGGATCGCCAAGCAGACCGGACATGCGGCGGTCGAGCTCGTGAAAAACAAAATCCGGCCACGGGACATCATGACCCGCGCGGCCTTCCACAACGCCATCGCAACCGACATGGCCCTCGGCGGGTCCACCAACAGCGCCCTGCACCTTCCGGCCATTGCCTACTACGCCGAGGTGGATGTCACGCTGGCGGATTTCGGCAAGTTCACGGACAAGACCCCGCATCTCACCTCGCTCGCCCCGGCCGGCCCGCACCACGTCGTGGACTTCTTCCACGCCGGCGGCATCCCCGCCGTCATGTCCGAGCTGCGCAAGGCCGGCCTCATCCACGAGAAGGCCATGACCGTCCTCGGCAAACCCGTGGGCGCGATGCTCGACGCCATCAAGGCCGGCATCAAGGACCCGGCGGTCATCCGCACATTGAAAAACCCGGTGCACCGCACGGGCGGTTTGGCCGTGCTGACCGGCAACCTCGCCCCCCAGGGTGCGATCGTGAAACAGGCGGCAGTGTCCGCAGAAATGCTCAAGCACAGCGGACCGGCGCGGATCTTCAACTCGGAGGATGAGGCGTTCAAGGCCATCGTGGCCGGCAAGGTCCGCCAGGGGGATGTGGTGGTCGTGCGCTACGAGGGCCCACGGGGCGGACCCGGCATGCAGGAGATGCTCTCGCCCACCGCGGCCCTGGCCGGAATGGGGCTGGACAAGCAGGTGGCGCTGATCACCGACGGCCGGTTCTCGGGGGCGAGCCGCGGGGCCGCCATCGGTCACATTTCACCGGAGGCCGCCGCGCGGGGGCCGATCGCCGCCCTTGAGGAAGGCGACACCATCGTAATCGACATCCCCGCCAAGACGCTCAACGTCAGGCTTTCCGCGAAAGAGATCAAGAAGCGTTTGGCGGCGCTGCCGGAATTCAAGGCCAAAATCCGCAGCGGCTACCTGGCCCGCTACGCTGCGATCGTCTCCAGCGCGGACAAGGGCGCCGTGTTTCCGCGGTAGCAGGGTGTCAATCCTCTTTTCGGAGTCTGCGCACAGGGGCGGGCTGGGTCCAGCGATCCAGCCCGCCCTCGTAGAACCATTTGTCCGGAAAGCCCCGGCGCGTCGTGAAGGTAGGGTTTGCCGACCAGCGGATGAGCTGCTCGTAGGCCTCGCGCAGTTTGCGGAACAGGGTCGCATCCCCGCCCTGGTCGGGGTGGTGCCGTTTTGCCTGCCGCCGGAACGCCCGCTTGATGATCTGCTGCAAGTTGGCCGAATACAGGTCCTTCTGCCGCAACTTGAGGTGCGTCATGGATCTGGCCATGCGCGCCGGCTCCCGCACCTCCATCGGGCGCACGGAGTTGATGTCCCCGTCTTTCGGCATGGCCTTGGCAAGGATGTTGCGGGTGGCGATGTAGCGCTTCTTGGTCTTGCGCACCTCTTCCCACCAGGCGTTGCCGAGCAGGTTGAACATGCGGCAGAAGTCGTCCACCGGCTTCTTGCCCTTGGCGCGGGGAAAAATGAAGCTGAAAAGATCCGTCGACCCGTAGGTCAGGATGTCGAGAGCGATGACGGTGTCGGTGAAATAGAAGGTGGCGTAGCGGGTCTGCAGGACCTGGAGCAGACCGGTGCGCATGTTGAGGTTGTGGCGCAGCTTCTGGCGGCACTCGATGGAGCAGTACCGCCGCCGCTTCATGTTCTCGGCGGTGCCGCAGGACAGGCAACGCCGGATGTGGCCGTTGTCCTTGATCAGCGGGTATGTGGGGCGATGGTGACTCATGAATGATAGATTCGAAGCCATCAAATTTCAAAGTTGGCGCAACGGGCCATGATAGCATGCCGGGTGTCCGCAGGTCAAAGACCCGATGGCGGCAACCCCGATTTTCGCCTGCCTTTCGGCGATCCCGCATTACCCTGGGCACCGATGATGAACTCTTAAAAAGTCATCCGAAAGGAGTTGAAGCCCCTCACAGCGCTTCACGATGTCTCCGCCCATGATCTTTGTCTCTGTTTTCTTTATCGTCAGCGTCACGACCCATTTCTTTCTTTACCGGCTCCGTAACATGGTGCTTTGCGCCTTTTTGGGGATTGTGGGGATTGACAGCGCTACCACCATGTAGGAATATGGAGGCTGGCAGCAGGCGTGGCACAACCGATGATGCCCGTAAGGGAGCACCGAATGGACAGCCAGGAATTCAAGCGGTTGAGGAAAAAACTGGGGAAAAACCAACGGCAGATGGCCGAGCTTCTGGCCGTGTCGTTCAAGGCCGTCCAGAGCTACGAGCAGGGATGGCGGACGGTGCCGCCGTCCGTCGCGCGTCAGGTGTACTTTCTGGCCTCCCGGTTGGGAGCCGACGACCCCAGGCCCTGCTGGGACGTCACGGGCTGCCCCGAGGAGCGCAAGGTCAACTGCCCGGCCTGGGAGTTTCGCAGCGGCGAGATCTGCTGGTTCGTCAACGGGACCATCTGCGACGGCACCGCCCGGAAGACCTGGGACGATAAGATGCTGATCTGCCGGGGCTGCAAGATGTTCACCAACCGCGTATAGACGCAGTTTTTCAACACCCTGCTGAACAGCCCCCCGGCCCTCCGCGGTTTTACGATCGAGCCAACCGATGAGCGAATACATCGAACACGACAGAGAGCGGGTTTCCGTCGGCATCGTCGCAAAGAAGCAGTTCACCTTCGCTGCGCCGCCGAACGCGATGGAGCTCGAAAGTGGCGCCCGGCTCGGGCCGGTGACCATCGCCTACGAAACCTACGGCAGCCTGGCTACGGACCGAAGCAACGCCGTTCTGGTCCTGCACGCCCTCTCGGGGGATTCCCACGTGGCCGGTTACTATGCACCGGCGGATGAGAAGCCCGGGTGGTGGGACTGCATGGTGGGGCCCGGCAAGGGCATCGACACCGACCGGTATTTCGTCGTCTGCGCCAACATCATCGGCAGCTGCATGGGCTCGACCGGCCCTTCCAGCGCGAACCCCGCCACCGGCCGGGCTTACGGCCTGGATTTCCCGGTGGTCACCATCGGCGACATGGTCGCAGCACAGAAGGCCCTCATCGACCACCTGGGCATCGTGAAGCTCCTGTGCGTGGTCGGGGGCTCGATCGGCGGCATGCAGGTGCTGGAGTGGAGTGTCCGCTACCCGGAGATGGTCTTTTCCGCCATCCCTCTCGCCACCACCATGCGGCACTCGGCGCTGGCCATTGCCTTCAACGAGGTCGCCCGGCAGGCGATCATGGCGGACCCGCACTGGGATCACGGCAACTATTACGGCGGGGAGAAACCAGGCCTCGGCCTGGCGGTGGCGCGCATGATCGCTCACATCACCTATCTCTCCGATGAGTCCATGCGCCTGAAGTTCGGCCGCCGGCTGCAGGACAAGCACGATTTCTCCTTCAACTTCGACGCCGACTTCCAGGTGGAGAGCTACCTGCGCTACCAGGGGACGAAATTCGTGGAGCGCTTCGACGCCAACTCGTTTCTCTACATCACCAAGGCGGCGGACTACTTCGACCTGGGCAAGCAGCACGGGGACGGGTCTGCGGTCAAGGCCTGTTCCAAGGCGCAGGCCAAATTCCTGGTGATCTCCTTCACCTCGGACTGGCTTTACCCGACCTACCAGGCCCGGAATATCGTGAAAGCCCTGAAAAAGAGCGGTCGGGATGTGAGTTTCTGTGAAATCGAGGCCGAGTGGGGCCACGACGCGTTTCTGATCCCCGGCGAACGCCTGAAGACGCTGATCCACGGATTCCTGGAGCGGGTGCACGATGAATTCGCCGCATGACCTCATCCGCTACGATCTGCAGCTCATCGCCTCCTGGATCGAACCGGGATCGCGGGTGCTGGACCTGGGCTGCGGGGAGGGCGACCTGCTGCAGCACCTGATCGCCCGCAAGGGGGTGACCGGGGCCGGCATCGAACACAACGAGGAGAAGGTCGCCCGCTGCATCGAGAAAGGGCTGTCGGTCCTGCAGGGCGACATCAGCCAGGAGGTGCTCGACTATCCCGACAACGCCTTCGACTACGTCATCCTGAGCCAGACCCTGCAGCAGGTCTACGAGCCGGCGGCCCTGATCCGCTCCATGCTGCGCATCGGCCACAAGGGCATCGTGAGCTTCCCGAACTTCAGCCACTGGGGAATCCGGCTGCAGGTGATCTTCACCGGCTACGCCCCGTTCTCCCGCCAACTCCCCTACCCGTGGTACGAGACACCCAACATCCGGGTGATCACCCTGAAAGATTTCCGGAAGTTCGTCCATGAGGTGGGGATGCGGGTGCTCGCTGAGGTTGCCATCGACACCCACTCCCAGGATCGCTACGGCCGCATCATCGCCTTCCTGCCGAATCTGAGGGCGACATACGGGATTTATTTGATCG
>JBFYWS010000577.1:0-2824 GCA_041310935.1 Desulfobacteraceae bacterium
AGCCGGCTTCACACAAAACGCGGCTGGCGTCCCGCCGGAATCTCGGTTTCTGCGAAACCATCTCGTAGCAGTTCTCCTTCAACACGCCCGCAACCACCATGTACAGGTAGTGCGGGAAATCGCCGGCCTTGAGGATGGTTTTCCCCGCCGGTGCAACCATACGCCGGAATTGAGAAAAAACCGCCATCCGTTCGGCAGGGGTGAGGTTTTTTATGAAATCATCGACCGGCGAGCTATTTTGGGCGGTGTTCGCAACGGTGCGATGAAACTCGAGGAGCTCCTCCCGCAACGGCCGCTGCAGGCGCCACTGAAGGATTTTGGACACCCATGATTGGAAGAGCCGGCCCGAATCGAGGAAAAGACGCGCAGCCTGTTGATATTGCTCAATTGCAGCATCCTTGAGTTTCTTCGCGGCCAGCATCTCCGCGTACATCTTGAGAAGCTCCGGGCGGTCAGGAACCTCCTTAATGATGCTTCCGAAAGCCTCGACGGAGTCGACTACAATCGAGCCGTCGAGAATGAATTCAGGGACTGTTTTTTTCATTTTCCCGGAAACCTCGAGAAAAGCCGCGCCCGATCCCCGCGAAAAAAACAGGGGTATCACTAATACCATCGGCCATAGCGGAGTGATACTTTAGCTTGAACCGCGAAAACGAGCGAATCATAAAAAAGACCGCATTCCTTACGATTGACGTTTGCCAAGGCAACCAAAAGAGGTTATGTGTTGATCCAGGCTGCCGGAACCGCATCTCAGGTGTAGGTCGTCGTTGCGAGGGCGGTGCAGGGCAGTTTTTGTTTTTGTGGATAGGGTGAAGGATTTGTGCTGAACCAAACCGACAAGATACGGGGTGCGTTGTACCGCGGCCTGCGCAAAGGCGTGAGCAGTTACATTTGGCTGCTCAAGATCCTGCTGCCGGTCGCGCTTGCCACGGCGCTGCTCGACTACAGCGGCTGGATCCACCATATGGATGTCGTTCTCAAGCCGGCCATGGCAATCCTGAGCCTGCCGCCGGCAGCCGCGCTCCCGATCCTGATTGGGATCCTGAGCGGGGTCTACGGTTGCATCGCGGCCATGGCCGTGTTGCCGCTTGCGGTGGATCACATGACCATCATCACCGTGTTCGTCCTGATCGCGCACAGCCTGCCCCAAGAGGGCATCATCCAAGCCAGGTCCGGTATCAACTTCGTGAAGACGACCGTGGCGCGCCTTGCCGCCGCGGTCGCGACCTGCCTGGTCGTCGCCGCGTGCCTCCAGCCGGATGACGGCAGTGCGGCAGCGGCGGCTTCAAGCCTGCCGGAGATCCCTTCCTTTTGGCCCTTTCTTCAGAACTGGCTGACGGAGATGCTGCGGCTGTGCATCAAAATACTCGCCATCATCCTCGGGGTCATGCTATCGATCGAATTGATGAAGGAATTAAACCTGATCGACCTGCTGGTGCGGCTGTTCGCGCCCGTGCTGAAGATGATGGGGCTCGACCGGCGGGCCGGGGTGCTCTGGCTCACCGGGGTTCTTTTCGGGTTGTCCTATGGGGGGGCCGTTATCGTCGAACAGTCGCGGGCGCTTCACCTCAGCCCGAAAGAGGTCGAGAAGCTTCAGCTCTCCATCGGGATCAACCACTCCATGATCGAGGACCCGCTGCTGTTTTTGCCTTTCGGGATCCACCCGGTCTGGCTCCTAGTGCCGCGCCTGGCAGCCGCCATCCTGGCGGTCTACTGCGTCGATTTGTCGTTCTGGTTGAGGAAAACTTTCAAGGCAAGTTGATCTCCGTTGCAGCTCATCGCTTCAGGATGGCCTGAAGCGGTTCAACGAGATCCATGAAGTCGAACCGCTTTTCTTTCTCCACATCCCGCCCCTCCCCTTCACCGTAGGACACACCAAAGCGCAGGCGGATGGGGATGTCCCGCTCACGGCAATAGGATGAGAGCGAATGCTTGGTCATGCTGCCGATGATGAAGGCGCCCGCCCGTTCTGCCCACTCGAAATGAGGGCCGTCCCCGCCGCTGTCGCCCATGACCACGATCCGGCCGGCGGGAATGGCGAAGTGCTGAACCACCGCCGCCGTGTTTTTGCCTTTGTCCCGGGTCTCGTTTAGTTCGTAGACATCCCCCGGGTCGGTGCCGCTGGCGGCGAAGCGGATGAGCGGGTTGGCGGACAGAACCGACACCCGCGGCAGAAGTCCCTTGGCAAACACCCGTTGAAAATACCCGATCATCGCCGTGGTATTGATCATGAAGAGGATACCGTGGGCGAGGCACCACTCGATCAGCTCGGCAACTCCCGGGTAGGTCGCAAACGATCGGTCCAGATAGGCGTCCATCATCGCCTCGGTGACCGGCCCCGGCAGCAGGCTGCGAATCTTCTGCCCGGCCTCGCCGAGCGTGATCTTATTCCCGGTGTACTGGCGAAACACCTGGGAGAGTTCGGGTTCGAGGTGGGGGTGGTTGAAGGCAATAAAATCGAAGGGGCCGGAGGGCGACAGGCACTCGCTCCAGTCCGAGGAAATGATGGCTTTGAACGCCCGAATCGGGTTTTCCACGCAGGAACCTCTCTGTCAGGGTGTTGAATTATTAGATCCGAACACGCCAACATGTACAGGGCCGCCCGGGCGTTCACGATCGAAATGGCGGCAGCCATTTTGATCGCAAGAATCGGGTGGCGCCGGGTCAGGCGGGTGTGTATAATGCCTTCACCAAAAGGGCAATACTTACACCCGATACCCCCGGGAGGGAAAACCACCATGAAACCCGATGACTTCGCCCAAGCGCGTCGCGATTATGACCGCATCGAAAAGGCCATCACGTACCTCGAAAAAAACTTCGACCG
>JBFYWS010000607.1:0-3386 GCA_041310935.1 Desulfobacteraceae bacterium
TGATGGCATCGAGATCCCTGCCGCTGCCCTTGATGAACAACACGTCCTCGGTCTCGGCCGGGTCCCAGAGCATGGGCACGGCAATCTTGACGGACGTGTTGCCGCCGCCGTGGAGCACCAGGTCCTTCTCGGCGCCGATGAGGCGCGACGTGTAGGCTCTCAACGCAAGGTCCGGGTGAACGTCGGGGTGCCGGTCGACGAAGGCAGCCGCCTCATCTTCCCTGAATCGGTTTCGCATGGTTCGCTCTCAGCTCTTGTTTTTTTAGGTAAGATCCCTGCATTTTAGGCTGTTGCCGAACACCCAAACACCCATCCCTCTCACCTCATTACCGTCACCATCACATCCAGGGTGTAGTCGATGTCTTTTGCCGTCACCTCGTAGTGCGTGACGGCTCGTATCCTGCGGGGGCCGGCGGCCAGCATGCGCACGCCTTCCTTCTGCAAGGCGGCGACCAGTTCCGCCGCGTTCAGGCCCGGCGTGACCACATCGAAGTAAACAATGTTGGTTTTATATTGCCCGGGGTCCAACTCCAGGCCGGACACGTCGGCAAGGCCCATGGCGAGCCGGTGCGCGTTGGCGTGGTCTTCGGCCAGCCGGTCCACCATTTCGGTGAGGGCCACGATGCCGGCCGCCGCCAGAACTCCTGCCTGGCGCATGCCGCCGCCCAAAACCTTGCGGGCGCGGCGTGCCGCCTGGATGAACTCCTTGCCGCCGCACACGACCGATCCCACCGGAGCCGCCAGCCCCTTGCTGAGGCAGCAGGAGATCGAATCCGCTTCGGCCGCGAGCTGCTGCGCCGGAACGCCGAGCGCCACGGCGGCGTTGAACAGGCGCGCGCCGTCGATGTGCAGCTTGATCCCGTGACGCCGGACGATGTCGCCCACGGCCTTTAAATAAGCCGGTTCGAGGGGTGCCCCACCGCAGAGGTTGTGGGTGTTTTCAAGCGCGATCAGCCGCGTGCGGGGGAAATGGATGTTGTCGCCGCGGATGGCCGCTTCCATCTCGTCCAGGGGGATTTTGCCATCCGGTTGGTTCGGCACCGTGCGCGGGTGAATGGCGGCGACGGCCGCGGACCCTCCCTGCTCATAGTAGAAGCTGTGGGCGAGGTTGCCCAGGATCATTTCGTCGCCCCGGCCGCAGTGGGCCATCTGGCTCACCAGGTTCGCCATGGTGCCGCTGGGGACGAAAAGCGCCGCCTGCTTGCCCAGCCGCTCGGCCGCCAGTTCCTCCAGGCGGTTGACCGTCGGGTCCTCCCCGAAGACATCGTCGCCCACTTCTGCTTCGGCCATGGCCTTGCGCATCGCAGGGGTGGGCCGGGTCATCGTGTCGGATCTCAGTTCAACATGCCGCATGGTCTTCTCCTTTGGCCAATCGCTCATCTTGGGTTTGCGTTTGTATCGCATATCCATCGGCGACCTGCAAGGCGGCATGTGCGCAATCTTGACTGTTCCAGTAAATTGGCTGTAAAAACAATTGTTAAACGGCTTGCAACGAGAAGCTGACCTGCATACAAGAGGCAATCCAGCAGGCGATAACAAAAAGAGAAGGGGGGAGTCGATCATGGCCGAGATGTTGTGGAAGCCTTCCGATGCGAGCATCAGACAGTCCAACATGCACCGTTTCATGCAGTTCATCAACTCGAAACACAACCAGAAATTCACCCAGTACACGCCCCTGTATGCGTGGTCCGTGCGGAATATTTCCGACTTCTGGGCATCCCTGTGGGAATTTGCGGACATCGTTCATTCCAAACCCTATGACCAGGTAGTGGACGACCTCGGCAAGATGCCCGGGGCCCATTGGTTTTCAGGGGCGCATCTGAATTTCGCCGAAAACCTCCTGCGCCACCGCGACGGCCGGACGGCCCTGGTCTTCAAAGGGGAAGGGCACTCTTCCGTGAAGATCACCTATGCTGAGCTTTACGACGAGGTGGCGCGCATCGCCCAATCCCTGCGCGCCATGGGGATCAAACCCGGGGATCGGGTGGTGGGGTTTCTTCCCAACATGCCGCATGCGATCATCGCCATGCTGGCGGCCACGAGCATCGGCGCCATCTGGTCTTCCTGCTCGCCGGACTTCGGCATCAAGGGGGTGCTCGACCGGTTCGGCCAGATCCAGCCGCGGGTGATCTTTACCGCCGACGGCTATTTTTTCAAGGGCAAGAAGATCGACTCGCGCGCGCGCATGGCGAGCATCCTCAAGGAGCTGCGTTCGATCGAACGGGTGGTGGTGGTGCCCTACACCGAGCCGGCGCCCGACATCCGGGGGCTTCCGAACGCCGTGCACTGGGCGGATTTTCGGGCTACGGAAGCCGGCCTGCAGATCCAGTTCGAGCAGTTGCCCTTCGAGCATCCGCTCTACATCATGTACTCCTCCGGTACCACGGGGCTCCCGAAGTGCATGGTGCAGAGCGCGGGCGGCATCCTCGTCCACCACCTGAAAGAGTTGATACTGCACACCAACCTCACCCGCGCCGACACTATTTTTTACTTCACCACCTGCGGTTGGATGATGTGGAACTGGCTGACGAGTTCGCTGGCGGTGGGCGCGACCCTGGTGCTCTTCGACGGCAACCCCTTCCATCCGCATCCCGGAGCGCTGTGGGAGATGGCCCAGGATGAAAAGGTCACGGTATTCGGCACCAGCGCGGGTTACATCGCAGCCCTCATGAACTCCGGGGTCACGCCCGGCCGGCAGTATGATCTGAAACCGCTGCGCGCCGTGCTCTCCACCGGCTCCCCGCTTTCGGTCGAGGGCTTCGAGTTCATCTACCGTGACGTCAAATCGGATCTTCAGCTGGCCTCGATCGCCGGCGGGACCGACCTCAACGGCTGCTTCGCCCTTGGGAACCCCATGGGCCCCGTGTATGCCGGGGAGCTCCAGTGCCGTGGCCTGGCCATGGATGTGCACGCCTTCGATGCCGAGGGACATCCGGTGATCAACCAGCACGGGGAGCTGGTGTGCTGCAAGCCCTTCCCCTCCATGCCCATCTACTTCTGGGACGACCCCGAAGGGAAAAAGTACCGCGGCGCCTATTTTTACGTCTACCCCAATGTCTGGCGGCACGGCGATTTCATCTCCATCAATGAGCGCGGGGGGGTTGTGATCTACGGGCGCTCCGACGCCACACTCAACCCGGGCGGTGTGCGCATCGGCACATCCGAGATCTACAGCATCGTGGCGCTGATGCCGGAGATCGTCGACAGCCTGGTCATCGGGCAGAACTGGAAAAACGACGTCCGGGTCATTCTGTTCGTCAAGCTACCCGAGGGCGAGCAGTTGACGGAAGCCCTCCGGAAAAAGATCCGCGACACCATCCGCAACCTGGCCTCCCCGCGGCACGTGCCGGCCAAGATCATTGCCGTGCCCGGGATCCCTTACACGC